>CALFPA010000123.1 GCA_937919825.1 uncultured Spartobacteria bacterium
TCGCGCCGGATTTGATTTTCTACGACATGTTCTCCGGAAAAACCTCCGCCTTCGCGTGGACGCTCGACGCCTTCCGCCAAATCCTCGCTCGCTGCGAGGGCCGCGATGTCGAGTTGTTCACCTACACCTGCTCCACCGCCTCGCGTGTGGCCATGCTTGGCGCGGGCTTCGGAGTCGCCCGCGGGCGCAACGCCGGGGACAAAGAAGAAACCACCATCGCGTTCACCGATCTCGAAATCGCCCGACGACGCCAACGCGACATCCTCGGCGCCGACTGGCTCGCGCGGTGGAACCGCTCCGCCGCGAAGTTCCCCAAGGATCTCCCCGAAGACTTTCGCGCGACCTTCGAGCAGTCCCTTCGGGCCCTCCCGCAATTTGCTTCACTCGGGGCTGATTGACACCCGTCGCCCAGCCACCCATATTCCCTGCCCGTCCAAACCCGGGCGGAATTTGAATTTATGGAAAATATTCGCAACATCGCCATCATCGCCCACGTCGATCACGGCAAGACAACGCTCGTCGATCAACTTCTCAAGCAGGCGGGAACCTTCCGTGCCAACCAGAAAACGGATGAGCGCATGATGGACTCGATGGATCTGGAGAGGGAAAAAGGCATCACCATCCGCGCCAAGAACGCCGCTTTCCGCTGGAAGGATTACCATGTGAATATCGTGGATACTCCCGGCCACGCCGACTTCGGCGGAGAGGTCGAACGCATCATGAAAATGGTGGACGGCGTCCTTCTCGTGGTGGATTCGCACGACGGCCCGCAGGCCCAAACGAAATTCGTTCTGCGCAAGGCGATGGAAAATGGTCTCAAGCCGATTGTGGTCATCAACAAGATCGACCGCGAGAATGCCCGTCCGCACAAGGTTCTCGACATGGTGTTCGAGCTTTTCATGGAACTCGGAGCGAGCGACGAGCAGCTGGATTTCGCCCACATCTACGCCAGCGCCAAGCAGGGCTTCGCCAAAAACGAAGTCACGGATTCCAGCGACAACATGGAGCCTCTCTACGAGGCGATTGTGAAACACATCCCGCCGCCACCGAAGCCCGATGTGGACTTTTTCCGCATGCTCGTGTCGAACCTCGACTACAGCGACTACCTCGGCCGTATCGCCTACGGACGCATCATCAGCGGCAAGGTCGCGCACGGCCAACAGATCGTTTGCATCCACAGTGGCAACCGGAAGGAAAAGGCGAAAGTCACAGCGATTTTCTCGCACGAGGGCCTGGAGAAAGTTCAGGTCCAAGAGGCCTCGGCCGGCGATATCGTGGGCATCAGCGGCTTCGAGGAAATCTTCATCGGCGAAACGCTCGTGGACACTGAGGACCGCGAGGCCCTGCCGTTTGTCGAAATCGATCCGCCGACGATCTCCATGAAGATTTGCGTGAACGATTCGCCATTGGCTGGCCGTGAAGGAAAGCTCCTCACCGCCCGCCAGATTCGCGACCGCCTCATCAAAGAGACACGCGGCAATGTTTCCATCATGGTCGCCGACACCGATGTCGCGGGCCACTTCGATGTGAAGGCCCGTGGCGAGATGCAGATCGCCGTGCTCGTTGAGCAAATGCGCCGCGAGGGCTTCGAGCTACTTGTTTCCCGCCCTGAGGTCATCTTCAGGCGCGCCGAGAATGGTTCCGTGCTTGAGCCGATGGAAAGTCTCTATGTCGATGTGCCGCCGGAAAACCTCGGTGACATCCTACAAACCCTCGCCGGCCGCAAAGCCGAGATCATCAACATGGAGCACAATCCCCACAGCGTGCTCGTGCAGGCCACGATCCCCACTCGCGGCATCATCGGCTTCGAGACCGATCTCGTGAACCTCACCAAGGGCCACGGCATTTGCAGCCATCTCTTCAAGGAATACGGCCCGCACAAGGGTGAGATTCCAAGCCGCAACAATGGCGTCCTCATTTCTATGGAAGGCGGCACCAGCATGGCCTACGCGCTCGACACAATCCAGGTGCGCGGACGGCTCTTCATTGGACCGCAAGAGGAAATCTACGAGGGAATGATCATCGGCGAAAACGCCCGCCCTGACGACATGCCAGTGAACCCCTGCAAGGCGAAAAAATTGACCAACATGCGAAGCCAAGGTGACGGCAAAGGCATTTCCCTCGCTCCGCCGCTTGTGATGAGCCTCGAGCGTTCGCTCGAATACATCGCGCCGGACGAGTATGTGGAGGTCACTCCCAAATCACTCCGCCTCCGCAAAAAAATCCTCGATGCCAACGGACGCAAACGCGCCGAGAAATCGTCCGGGGTTTTCGCGGAATAATCAACCCATCGGGGGCGGCGCAAGCCGCTGCCGTTATCACGCAGAGACGGCGCTTCGCGCCTGAATCTAGGGGCCGCTCGGCGAGCCGCCCCTACCTTTGGGGAACGATTCGCTCTTCTGCGCGGTTGGCGCGTCAGCGCCTGTCGAAAAATCCTGGGTAGGGATGGATGCCGAGCCGTCCTACTTGTGCGGCGCAGCCGCCCCCTTTTTCCCCTACCCTTCCGGAAAAATCGTCCATGGCCAATCCCTCCAATCTCCGATCAATCCCGCACGAACCGGATTTTCGAGAACATACTCGGTTTTCTCTTGGAAATTTTCCTCGCTGCGTAGCCGGTGCTCGAAAAAATCCCGCTGCCAATCGAATCGAAGTGCCCGCGCCGTCCATCGTTTCCAGTCGCGGATGCTTTTGCCGACATCTGCCTCTGGCGGAAATCCAAGAACCAAGTGCACATGATCCGGCATGATGGTGGCCGCATGGACCCACCAAATCCGCGAGTTCACGCGATGCAGGATCGAGTCTCTGATTCCTCGAGCGGTTTCGGGCGAGGCGAAAGGCATCAATCTCCGATCCTTCACGCAGCAAGTCATAAAAAATACGACTCCGTGAATATCCAACCAGAGCGGAAGATCGTGGGGCAAGGACTTGCGGCCGGCATTCATGGAACAACACTCTGGAAAATCCGGGTTGGAATAAAATCCAAAAAGAGGAGGGCTGGCTGGAGACCGTCGGTGCGTCAGCGCCTGTCGAAAAATCCTAGGTAGGGATGGATCGCCGAGCCGTCCTACTTTTGCGGCGCAGCCGCCCTCGTCTCGCAGAGACGGCGCTTTGCGCCTGAATCTTGGGGCCGCTCGGCGAGCCGCCCCTACCCTTGCGGGACGATTCGCGCTTCCGCGCGGTTGGCTGGGGAGTGGCCAATCCAAAAATCCGAGTTCCGATTGCCGATGCCCTAAAAAAACCTGCCGGGTGCCGCGCCCCACACCCATGCGACGCGAACACCCGGCACCCGTTTTGGGGGAATTGGTTTTACCTGGCGAGTTGAACTCGAACGCGACGGCCGCGTCCGTTCTTTCCGCGGACTACCACCCGACCGCTATCGAACAAGTCGGCCATGGCGGCGACGAGTTCGCGGCTGTTGCGGGCGCAGGATCCTACGACCGAGATGAGTTCACCGAGGCTGTATTTGGTTTTATTGATTTTTTTGTAGATGTTTTTCATAGGAGTTTTCCTTTGCTGTGTTTGACAGCATCAGGAATGCCAATGTTCAAAAAAAATTGACGCACCCCTCAAGATGGGCGTCTGCGTAGGGGAACCGGCCTTTTCGAGGCTCAGAACAGCAGGAATGCGGCGTAAAAGTAGGCGGCAAAAATTGCTGCCGACACGATCACGCCGGTCGCGCGGGCGAGTTTTTCCGCCAAAGTTCCGCGAATCGCCTGCTCGCAGAACAACGCCGCGGCGACCCACAGCATCGGAAGAATAAATAGCCATGCGCCATCGCGCGCCATCCACACCGAAAAGGCTGGGAATGTGGCTTCCACATTTTGCGCGAAGCCGCCTGCCTTCAGCAGCACATTCACGGTGAGCAAGCCCAGCGAAACGAAAACAAATTGGGTGAGTCCGATGGTAAGAATCATGGGGTGGAAAGCAGGGCGCGCCGCATGACCTCGAGCGGCGCGGGGCGGTTGAACCAAATTTCAAAGGAGAGGGCGCCTTGATGCAGTAGCATTCCAAGACCATTCGCGCAGCGAGCGCCTGCAGCGCTTGCCTCCTCGATCAACCGCGACATGCCTCCCGAATACACGGTGTCATAAACAAGCAGGTTCGGGGTCAGAAGCGATGGGGAGATCACCGGAGGATCGAGGCGGCTCATGCCGACCGAGGTCGCATTGATGAGGATGTCGGCATTTTCGAGTTCATGCCGCAGAGCCTCGTTCTCGAACGGAATCGCCACCAACCGCTCGACCGGCCCAGCCAAATGCTCGGAGTGGAAAAGCGGCGCGAGTTCTTTTTTGAGCGCTTCGATTTTTTCGAGAGAGCGGTTCACCAGCACCAACCGCTCGCAGCGTTCCCGCGCGCACTGCACGGCAATCGCCCGCCCCGCCCCGCCGCCAGCGCCGAGAAGCACGACGCGCAAGTCCCGCACATCCACGCCGAATTCCTCGCGGATCGCCCGTGAAAGACCAGGCCCGTCGGTGTTGAAGCCGTGGAGTTTCTCCCCGACGACCACGATCGTATTCACGCTGCCCGAGGCCCGCGCGTAGTCATCGGCCACATCCACCGCTGCTAGCGCCGCCGCCTTGTGGGGAATCGTGACATTCGCCCCGAGGAAACCCGCCTTGGGCAAGGCCCGGACGGACTCGGCGAACCTCTCCGGAGGAATGTGCAGCTTCGCGTATTGGGCAGGGATACCGCAGGCCTCGAGCGCCGCGTTATGGAAAACCGGCGAGCGCGAATGAGTCACGGGATCACCGATGACGCCAAGCCGCACCGGCGGAGCGAAGGACGAAATCCGCGCAGGATTTGAGATCAAATCCTCGGCTGAAAAAATGTCAGGCGCTTCCATGTGGCTTCTTCAGAAAAGCAGGCGCTTCCCAAGCTGGCAAGGGCGGTGGATTTCTACCCGCGAATGAATCGAATGAACCCGAATAAAATCAGCGGAGTCGGCCGTGCCCCCTTCTTTGCCTTGAAAAGTATTCATGATGTCGGGCGCGAGGCGCAACCGACGGCACCCGAGACGGGTGCGCTCCCAGAGACCAATCGAAGCAAAGCCGGATTCGGTGAACCGTGCCCAACTTTTGATGCCTTGGGCCTCAATTATACATGTATCTTCTTACGCCATCCATCTTCTTGAATGACTTGTTGTAGCGGAAATTCTTATCCATGTCTTTGATGAGATCGTAATCCTTCAGAGTTTGCTTATTATTCTTTGTGGCGATGACATTTCCCTCATCATCAAGAACGACAACGAACCAGGCTTCATACTTGTAGTATCCCGGTCCGCCATAAACCCAGTATTTATTGGTAAATGTGTCTGTCGAGTATTCAAAAGAGCGATCAGAGTGAGTTTTCCCCAAATCAAAAGATTCTTCGCCGGAATCAAATAACGCATATTCGCTGCTGTTCTTTGTGCCTTTGCCCAGCAGATAATATTGCATGTGTATGGGCCCGGTTTTGTCATTGAGATTGAGGTTTGTAACCTTGATATTGAGGTTGATCTCCTGATTCACATAGTAATCTTCTTTTTTATTAGAGCTTTTGGAAACAACATCTATGCGGATTTTCAATTTCGCGGGCTGGTTTTTCTCCTCCTCCTTTTCGGTGGAAGCATTCTCGGCGCTCTCTGGTTGGCCCTTGGGAGCTTTTTCCTCGGTTTTATTTTTGTCCTGACTCTCGCCGGTTTCGGTTGAACTAGTGGCATCGCTCGTTTCCGCAGGGTCGCTTTCTGTTTGGGGCTCCAGAGTCGTCTCCTCTGAGGTCATCTCACTCGACTGAGAAACATCTGTTTCTTGATCGACGCTTGCCTCGGAAGCCACCCTGTGGATTTCCTTGGCAACTTCGCTCACTTTTTCCAGTTTTGCCTGTTCCATGGCGTTACCCATGGACTTGAGCAGGAGCTTGAGATAATCGTATTTGGCTTTTAAGAGCGGGTCCTCTTCTGCCGGGTCCTGGTCCACTGGGGCTTCTTCGGTGACTGGCTGTTCGGTCGAGGACAGCTCCGTTGGGAGTTGCTCAGCTGATCCCGTTTCGCTGGGGGCGACTTCGTTCGTCGCCTGCTCGGCTGGCGTAGGCTCGGTCGGGGCTTGTTCCGTTTGCTCCTGCGCGGTTGGTGCTTGTTCCGTCGGCGCTGGCTGGGTTGGGGCGGGTTTTGGTTTGGAGTCGCACGACGGGGAGATGATCGAAAGAAACAACAGGAAACCGCATGCAATTTTTGATGTATTCATAACCGAGAGACGGTGATTTAAAATGGGCGCGCCTTCTGGAGTCAATATCCATGGTTGATAAATTCCGGAGGCGCTTATGTAGGTCAGGCGGCTTGCCTGTCATCAAAGGACTACGCTCGCGGGCGGGACGCCCGCGCTACATTCCAGAAGCCCAAAGGCGATCGAATTTTGGCATAAGATTCAAATAGAATAAGGCCGTGACTTCCGTGGCTTCCCGAAATCGCGAGGAGCTACGACGACTAATAGCGGATCACCTTGACATTATCCGAACCCCAAAAAGCACCTTCAGCGATTTGCGCGTCCTTTGGAATCTCAATGGATTTTAAATTACTGTCCCGAATACTACCCTTATCAATGGATCGGACGGATTCCGGAACTTTCAGTTTTTGCATCTTAAGTTGTGAAGGAACATGAATTAATTTTGTTAATTGCTTGTCATACAAAACCCCATTGATTGATTGATAATTAGGATTAGCGGGATCCACATTGATTTTCACCAAACTTGAGCATTTACCGATGGGCCCAATAAACTCAAGACTAGCTGGGAGATTTAGCTCTTTAATACCCGTGTAAGCAAAAGTCGCCTGATCAATTTTTTTTAATGATTGCGGTATATTAATTTTAGATAAATTGTCGCATTTAATGAAAGCCGCTGGACCAATTAGACATATTGCATCCGGCAAGACCACTTCCTTAATTGTTTTATTACTTTCAAATGCTCGATGATTAATAAAATTAACTTGTTTCCCTTGAATACTGGCGGGCACTATGACTCGCTTGGAGTTTCCAACATATTTAGTAATCGCACACCCCTCACCAGAAATCGAAACTTCAAAATCCTTCTCCGGGCATTCTTTGCCTTTGGAAGATCCACTTAATGATTTGAAACCTATCTTGGCCACTTCGACAGGTGCGGCGTTAGCCGAGGTTTTGGCTTCCGCAATCATTTCTTTCAGCTTTGTGGCGGCATCAAGGTTGCCGGTTTGCGTTGCCTTGCGGATGAGTTGCTGGGTGGCGAGATCGAAGCGTTTTTCAGCCGGGCCGGCAGCTATGGCGGCGGCCTTGTCGCGTTGATCAACCAACCGCACGAGTTCCTTGTCCTGCATCGTCTTTGCCTCGTCCTTGAAATCCGCTAATTCCTCGGTGTCTTCTATTAACTCTTTAAGCTTAATGGCCGCCTCGAGATTGCCGGACTGGGTGACCTTGCGGAGCAACTGCTGGGCAGCCATGTCGAAGCGTTTCTGAATCGGTGCCACGGCTTGGGCTTTCTCCTTGTTCAATTGCTCCACCAACCGCGCAATCTCCGCTTCGTAGATGGAATTGGAGTCCGAGGTTTTCGTGGGTTCGGGCGTCGCCGCAGGCTCTGGAGTCTCTGCAGGAGCAGGCGTCTCTGCTACATTCGACTCTGCAACAACCGGATTTTCATCGGCACTCTCGGCAGGCTCGGGAGATTCCTCGTTGATTTTGGATAAATCCCCAGGCACGTTAATTTCTGCAGCGACCTTTTGTATTTCGCGGGCAAACAGCTTCGCTTTATCCAAGTCTTTCTGCTCCACGGCGGAATTGATCGAGGCTTGGAGCTCCCTCAAATACTGAAGCTTGGCGTCTTTTACGGAATCATCCCGTGGCGCTTGAGCGGCTGGGGATTCTTCCGTCGGCACAGGCTCGGCGGGCTGCTGTTCTGTCGGTGGCTCCTCGGCTGGCTCTGGGTCCGCTGGGGCTTCCTCGGTCGGTGTTTGTTCGATCGGCGCCTGTTCGCTTGGAGCAACTTCGCTGCTGGCCTGTTCGGCGGGCGCTGGTTCGGCTGGGGCTTGTTCCGTCAGCTCCTGCGCGGCGGGAGCTTGTTCCGTCGGCGCTGGCTCGATCGGGGCGGGTTTTGGTTTGGAGTCGCACGACGCCGATGTAATCGAAACCAACAATAAAAGTGCGCCGACGAGTTTGGATTTATTCATAGCTGCAAACTCGCATTCTAAAATGGGAGCAGTTCCCTATGTCAACCACTCTGGCGCCTGCGGGGATTCACGCTATTTTATATGGGTTGTTTTCGGGTTGACCCACCCTGAGAGGCGCACGCGTTCTACCAGTGCCATGTGGGGCACAGTGAGAGCGGCCAATCCGACAAAGACGATCTGAATGATGCGCGCATCGATCGGCGTGGTTTGAAGAAAATACCAAGCGACATAGGAAACGGCCAACACACCAAACATGGGCAACAGAGCTGACCCGAGAACAAAGAGGCGGGAAGACTTTGCAGAATAGTCGATCGTTCGGAGAATGTGTCGGGCGCTGTGCATGGCACAAAAGAAGAGGGTGAAAGATAAAAGTGGAGGGGCAACCACCGAGAGAACAGCTACCGAAAAGAGCTCAAAAGCTGTGACCCAATCCGCTCTTAATCTTTCAATAGCAGCAAACAACAAAGCAGCCAGCCAGGGCCAGGAGAGATGGTAGAGCCAAGGCATGACTAAGACAGCCGCACTTTCCCCTGCAAGGAGCGAGAAGAGGCGTGCCGTTTCGACAGAATGCAGCGCAGCGGGAAGAATGACGACAGCTCCTCCGTAGAGGGCCCGAGCGAGCCAAGGAGTTCCTTGCGCCGGGTCGCCAGAAAAGTGAAGGGCTGAGATTAACAGGAAAGCGAGGAGGAAGATGGCAGGCTGGATCAGCCATACCGCGACAACCAAAGCCGAAAGCAAAAGGTAAATTGCCCCAAAGCAAATCCATCCACGCAGGGTCTGAATACCATAAATTTGGCGGGCGAAAATGGTGTCGAGTGCACCATGGGGGACTCCAAGAACAAGAATGAGAGAAGCAACGACGAGCAATTCGATTTGTGAGCCCAGTGGACCGAGCGTTGCAGCCAAAGCAGCGAGTAGCATGGCCCCGCAGCAAAAAAACAATCCCTGTAAGCGTTGCATACTCATGTGCTCAAACCTCCTGCAATTTTGTAGGAGCGCCCCAGAAGGAAATTGGGGATTTCCGCTATGAAGGGCCATGGGGGAAGGGAAAGAGCGACTGATGCACAATCGGCCAGCGTGGATTGGTCACTCATAAAACGAATGAGACTGTGTGGATTTTTGACGCCAAAGAGTGAGAGATAGAGGTTCGGCGACAACTCGGGCCGTGAGCGGAGAACACGGAGGAATAAATTATCCATGGCTGATAGACTCCAGGAATCAGGAGTGTGGGCCACAGGACCCTCTCCAGCCAACAGGGCCTCTGCGCAGGCTTCGGCCCAACGCTGGATTCTTTGGAAAGCGAAGCCAGAGGACGGCCTTGCTCCGCCTGAGGAGACTCCCACGCGCACGGACGAAGCCTCTGCCCTGAGGGTGGGCTTTGTCAGGCCCATGGGAAGAATACCATGTTCCGTCCTTCTTACCGAATATTTCGCTGACCCGACCTCCGCTGTAATGCCCAGTTCAAGACCTTGAGAAAGTTCATCGGGAACCAGCGGGACCGGGGAAAAGACAGTGAATTCGACAAGGGCTCGTCTTGCGGAAAATGGCAGCACATAGACGAAAGGAATGCGACCATCTTCAATTGACAGAAATTTCATGAGGGATGCGGATGTTGGGTCAAACGCAGACGCATCACATTCGATTTCCTGGCCTAAAAAGGACTGCCAAAGCACCGCCTCACCCGCGTGGACAGGAAGACTGGGGCGCGTATCGATCAGAATCCTTCCTGAACGCTGCCCGTCGCTCGTCTCAATCCGCCAGAGGTTGCCGTCCTTCCATGGCTCGGAAGAGAGTGCTGTGCCAGTGGCAAGTTCGATGCAGGGATTTTGTGAGATTTGTTGGAGTGCGGCGGAATAAAAGGTCTCGGCAGAAATCATCTCGTAGGGTGCGGTGCGACAGTCGACCTTCACTTTGCGATCTGGCGTTTGCAGCGAAACAGATTCCCAGCGGTGCGAGACCAAGTGACGCATCTGAGCGGAATCATTTCCCCAGAAGCACCACGTTCGATCGTTGCGGTATTCGGATCGGGACTCGACGATCAGGACTTTTTTTTCCTCAGGGAACTTGGAGAGCCTCATGGCAAGGCTGAGGCCAGCGCACCCACCGCCGATGATGATAATCTCGAAAGGAGGCGTCATGTTTTCGTTCCTGGCATGCCTCTCAAAGATTCATGCAGGCTGGAATCGTGTTTGGAGGGAGGGCGCCAGAAAAAACGCTGCAAGGGAGCGCAAAAAAGCGTGCAAGCTGTGATACGCGCTTTTTGCCTGGAGCCTACCACGACTCGCCCGCTCCAGTAGTCGCACTCTCGGCGGCGCAGACGGGAGCCAATGGCTCGATAAACGCGAGCCGCAACCAGGATTCCAGCCCTGGCTCGAAGTGGAAGGTATGCGATGCCGCATTCCCCGCTGGCGTAGTAGCGATCGGCCAGGTCGAGGAGTTGCGAAACAGAACGCCACAAAAGAGGACGGAGATTTTCTCCGGGCAGGAGCAACTGAGGCGGCTCGATATCACCAAGGATCGTCGTGGGAAGATAACGGCGGTTCATGCCGGCATCCTCGGCGATGTCGCGACAAATATTGGTGAGTTGCATGGCAATGCCGAGGTCCATGGCATGGGGATAGGCGAGCGGGTCGTGAACATCCAGCACACCGCACATCATGATGCCCACGGTGCCGGCCACCCGATAGGAGTAGCGCAGAAGAGCGGCTTCGTCCGGGGTGCGAACAAGATCAAGATCCGAAAGGAGTCCCTGGATAAGTTCGAGAATGATTTCCGGGGAAATTCGACATTCGTGCATGAGGTCGATTCCGTCGCGGAGAGCGGGATCCGAGGTGACACCTGTTCGGATGGCATTGCTCGTTGAGAGAAGATTATCACGCGCAGATTCGGGTGATGATGACTCGTCTGCGAGGTCATCGAGGTGGCGGCAGAGAGCGTAGAGCCGAGTCGCTCTTGAGGCATGCGTCTCCCCGAGAAAATGGCGTGCCCAATAAAAACTTCGTCCATTTGCAGCCAGGGTTTCCTCTGCGCTGGACGAGACGGTTAAAGAGGGAGAAAGCGTGCCCGAGTTCACAAATGGGCGGGCGTTGGGATTAATGTATCGAGCACTTTTGCCGAACAAATGACACCGGGCAATCCCGCCCCCGGGTGCGTTCCTGCGCCCGCTAAAAAAAGGTTTTTAATTCCTTCGGCCCGGTTGTGAAAACGGAACCATGCAGATTGCCTGAACAAAGGCGCCACAGAGAAGCCGGCGCCATGGACACTGAGGTAATCGCCTTTGAAATCCTCGGGTGTTTTAAAAAAATCCGCCGTGATACATGTGGAAAGGCTCGGCAGAATGGAGCCTTCAAGCGCCGCAACAATGCGGTCTCGAAGTCGCGGGCCCTCGACATCCCAATCAATACGGGCCTGAAGATTGGGAACTGGGCATAGCACATAAAAACTATCGCACCCCGGGGGGGCAAACGACGAATCCGTGGCCGTTGGGCGATGCAGGTAGAGCGAAAAATCCTCGGCCAGCTTCTTGTGGTGGAAGATGTCCTCGAGGAGTTCGCGATATCGGGGCCCCATCCAGATCGTGTGATGGGCTACCTCGGGATATGTCCTCGTCGTTCCAAAGTAGAGGACGAAAAGCCCCATGGAGTAATGGGCGGCTGCAAGCTTCAGGCGCGCGGAGACCGCCTGCTCCTGGGGCGAAATCATGTGGCTGTAGAGATGGGCCGCATCGGCATTGGAAACAACCACATCCGCGCGAAGAACCTCCCCATCGGCCAGAACCGCCCCCTTGGCGACTCCGTCTTCGATGTGGACCGCGCGAACGGTTGTGTTGAGTTTGATCTGAATTCCCTGCCGCTCCATGAGAGCTCCGAGTGCCTGTGTGATCGCTCCTGTGCCACCCATGGCAAAGTGGACGCCGTGTGCGCGCTCAAGAAAGTGAATCAGGCCGTAGATACTTGTCGTGTCGAAGGGATTGCCGCCAACAAGCAGAGGTTGAATGGAGAAGGCTTGCCGAAGCTTTTCGCTCTTGAGATGACGCGACACCATTTGCCAAACGGTTTCATAATTTCGCAGACCAATCAGCGCGGGAACTTGCCGCATCATGGTCAGGAATGCATCAAACGGTTGTGCTGAAAGTTTGGTAAACCCGATTTCGTAAATCCGCTGGGAATGGGCGAGTAGCGCTCGATAGCCGTCGCAGTCGCGTGGCTCAATGCGGGCAATCTCCTGAAGGGTTTCTTCCAAAGTGCCTCCGTAGTCGAAGTGATCGCCGTCGGAAAAATGAAACCGATACCATGGCTTCAGAGGAACAAGATCAACATGGTCGGAAAAGCTCTCGCCAAAAAGGGCGAAGAGTTCCTCAAACAAAAATGGAGCGGTAATAACTGTTGGGCCGGCGTCGTGGCGGAAGCCACCTTTTTCAAAAACCTGCCCGCGGCCGCCCAAGGCTGAGCATCGATCAACAAGTGTGACCTGATATCCTTTGGCTCGAAGACGCAGGGCAGAGGCAATTCCCCCGAAGCCAGCTCCTATGACGAGGGCGTTCATGGGAGAGAGAGTCTTTTAGAAGCGTTGGCAAAGCGCCAGCGCAAGATTCTTTAAAAACAGGCCGGATCCATTGGGCAAGCGCTCGGCAATCTCCATGGTATTCTTCAGATGACCCAGAGCCATTTCGCGAGCAACAGTAAGGGAATTCCTGCCATGTCCGGCCGCTTGCAAAACCAGGAGAGCATTCACGGCTCGTGGTCCGCCGTCGCCTGCGGCGTCACTTTCTACATCCGCAATGTCATCCATCACTTGGTAGCTCAAACCGAATCCCTCGGCAGCTTCACGCACTTCACCAAGCCATGCTTCTTTGCCAGCGAGTAGGAAAGCCATCTCCAGGGGAAGACTCAACAAGGCTCCGGATTTTGCGAGAGCCATTTTCTCATAAAAAGCCATGCTCTCAACCTGGTGACCTCTCGTCGAAAGTTCGATGCATTGCCCACAGATGACCCTCACGGTGCGTTGGTGGACTAATGAGAGAAGTTTGGGTAAAAGTTGCAAATTGCTGATTTCCGAAAGTGCTGCATACGCTGCGGATAAGAGTAAATCGCCAGTGCAAACAGCCACCTCATCTCCATAGGCGGCCCAGACAGAAGGTTGTCCGCGTCGCGTTTTTTCGCGGTCGTGAAGGTCGTCGTGAACCAGAGATGCGTTGTGGAGCAGTTCAACAGCCGCAGAGATTGCCATGGCATCGCGGGATTCCAGTCCCAGTGCTGTGCCCGCATCAAAGGCCATTCGGGCTCTGACCCTGTGTCCACCTGAGGAAATAACCTCCAATGCAGCAGAAACTGGACCACCCGGGAAGCCGGGGCCGCTTTCATCACCACGCACGAGTTGCAACATCAACTCGTTCAAATCCTCTAAAAAGTCGCTCGGGGACTTGGTTGCTGAAATAGAACCAACGGCGTGTGAAGTCATAATATGAACCTACAGCTCCGAGTTGTGAGAGACATCTGCGACTGTTGAAATCGCAGATGCACTCGCAGATTTTTCTAAGGGGAGAACTTCGACGCTCTGGAGGAGAATCTCCCCCCCAGAGCGGTTGAAGTTTCTTGAGACGGCGTTAGCTGGCCTTTGCGCTATTTTTATCTGATTCGCTGACTGCAGCAGTCCAGATAATCACGCCGAAGGCGATTTTGTTCACAACATCGGCCAAGTTGTAGGTCACATTCAGCAAGACCATGCTGTCTTTGGGAGAACCCCCGGTGAGGTAGCCCAAGAAATACCCGATTGGATAAATAGCCCAACCGACCACCACGATCCAGCGCATGAGGTTGAAGGCGACCTGCACGGATGGAGGCGCGGAATCCGCGTTGATTTTTCCAGCTTCGCCGGCGAAAATTTCCCAGATGATGTAGAACCATCCGAGCATTCCGATGGCAAAACCGACCCAGACATTGAGTTTCCCGGCTTCACCGAGATAACCGCCAATCAGCATCACGAGCGTGCCAATCATCAATCTCCAAAAAACTCCACTCGGGACTTTGGTAATCGCTGAAAGGATGAGGTAGAACTCAACCATCAGCAATGGGACAGTAATAATCCAGTCGATGTAACGGAAGACTGTGGGACTGTCGCCTGTGCTC
Source organism: uncultured Spartobacteria bacterium (assembly GCA_937919825.1). GTDB lineage: Bacteria > Verrucomicrobiota > Verrucomicrobiia > Chthoniobacterales > Terrimicrobiaceae > UBA967. Next base: position 14,302 of record CALFPA010000123.1, read on the forward strand.
ACCCAAACATCACGCATGTAGAAGTAGTGGGACGCAGCCACAAGTGTGACGAGTCCGGATACTGTCAAGGATGTCTTCCACTTGGCGGAAACACGCTGGATTTCTAAAAAGAAAAATGCGGTTGCTGCCACGAGCGCCATTGAAATCATCCAGAAGGATACGCCAACGAGGTCGTCAGCCTTGAGGTCACCGCTTGAAGCGGCAAACACATCAGAAGGTAGCGCCAACGCCATGAATCCAAACAAGGATGCTGTTGATATTATTCTACGGGGTTTTGTGCTCATTGTATTTTTTTTGGGTTTGTTTCTGCGGGTTTACTGACATCACGCAAAATGAAAAAAACGGGAGAAAACTTGGGGGGAAGACCGTTGTTCTGCTGTAGGGGTTACAAAGCATTTGGAGGTGTAACGGATTTGTTACAGGAATTTTCAGTTGGAGCAATATTTTTTCAGAAATTTCCCTGCTATCGAGGAGACGCAGACCCGCATGATTTTCCGGCACTGCCTTTGATTTCAACTGAAGCGTCTCCGGAACGACATTCAGGCGGGGATTGGGGGATTTTGCGAGTTGATAGAATCGCGGAGACCGTTGAGATAACTGGATTCCCGCACCAAAATCTCTTGTGCAAAGGACATGACGCGGGGTCGGGGAACCTGTATAGATAGTCGATGAACACATTGAATTTTGCGGACCTGGGCCTGTCGCCTGAGATTTTGAAAGCGGTGGCGGATTTGGGGTTCGAGCAGGCCTCGCCGATTCAGAGTGCCGCGATTCCGATTTTGATGGAGGGCCACGATGTGGTGGGGCAGTCGCAGACGGGCTCGGGAAAGACCGCGGCCTTTGCAATACCCGCGATTGAAATTTGTGCTGCGCAGGACCGAATGGTTCAGGTTTTGATTATGTGCCCTACCCGCGAACTCGCCATGCAGGTCGCGGATGAGGTTCACAAACTCTCGGCCCACAAACGGGGCATCCACGCGGTGCCGATTTACGGCGGGGCGTCGTATGAACGCCAATTCCATGAGTTGAAAAAAGGCGTGCAGATCGTGATCGGCACGCCGGGGCGGATCATGGACCACATGCAGCGCGGGACCTTGCGGCTGGAAGCGGTGAAAATGGTCGTCCTCGACGAGGCGGATCGGATGCTCGACATGGGATTCCGCGAGGATATCGAACACATTTTGAAGGCGACGCCGAAGGAGAGGCAGACGGTATTTTTCTCCGCGACGGTGTCGAAACCAATCCGCGATTTGATCGAGCGTCACTCCCGCGAACCGAAGTCGGTGAAGATCGAACAAAAGACTCTGACGGTGCCTGCGATCGAGCAGTGGTATTTCGAGGTTCCGCAGCGCAACAAGCGCGAGGCGCTTCTTCGCCTTGTGGATTTTCACGGATTCAAGCTGGGCATTGTTTTTTGCAACACTCAGCGAATGGTCGATGAACTCGCGGATGATTTGGTTGCGCAGGGCATCTCGGCGGACCGGCTTCACGGCGGCTTGTCCCAGACCCAGCGCACGCGTGTGATGAACAAATTCAAGCAGGCGGAATTCGAATTTCTCGTCGCCACGGATGTTGCCGCACGCGGAATCGATGTGGACGACCTCGAACTCGTTGTGAATTACGACCTACCCTACGACGCCGAAGACTATGTGCACCGCATCGGCCGGACGGGACGCGCTGGACGCAAGGGACTGGCCGCGACTTTTGTGACTGGGCGGGACATTTATAAAATCCAGCATCTCGAGCGATTCACCCGCACCAAAATCCAGCGCGGCAAACTGCCCACGGCCAATGAGGTCGAGGAGCGCCGCTTGGAGAGCGTGTTCGATCAAATTCGGGAAGTCCTCGAGCGCGGCGCCCTTTCCATGGCACCTGTGGACCGGCTTTTGGAGGAAGGCTACAACTCCACCGACATCGCAGCCGCGTTGTTCGAACTTCTCACCCCTGGATCAGCCAAGACAGAGGAATCAGCCGAAACGAAACCGAACAAACGCGACAAGGAAGACCGGAGCGAAAAGCGGGAGGATTTTTCCTCACCAACCTTGCGCCCACCCTCGCGCGGGATGCGCTGGGTGATGCTGAATGTGGGCCGCGAGGAAAGAGTATCGCCTCGAGACATCATCGGGCTTCTGGAGGATTCTCTCGGATTGCCGCCACGCTCGGTGGGAATCATTGAAATCAAACCCGGCCAGTCCTTCGCCCAAGTGCCGCAGCAATTTCTCGATGTGTTGCGAGATGGCCCGCGCGAAATCGAAACAAATGCCGCCCCAGTGAAAGTTTCGCTTTTCGACATGGAGCGACCAGAGAAGAAGAAGCGGAAGAAGGATTGACCACAGAGGGCACAGAGGACACGGAGGGGGAGTTTGGAGGGCTGACCTCCGTGACGGCCCATTTTTAGGGCGAATCGGGAAAAGTTGGCGCTGACGGATCAGCGCCCTCCAAATCTTTGAATCCCTCCGTGGCTTGTGGCTCTGTGAGAGCCTTGGATTTTACAAACCGGCGAGGGCGGCTTTGGCGGCGGCGGATTTTTCCGCATACCACTTGTCAAACTCGGCCTGAGGAAGGATGCGGATTTTGGCCTTCATGTTGTAGTGGCCGGTGCCGCAAAGCTGACTGCAGGCGAGTTCTAGATCCGCGGGGCGAGTGGCGTTGAATTGCACCCACTTGATCGTGCGGCCTGGGACGCAATCCTGATACAGGCGGAACGATGGGACATAGAAGGAATGAATGACATCTCGGCTGCGGAGGAGAACATGCACGGTCTTGCCGAAGGGAATCACTAACTCGGTGGCAGTGAAGTCGTCCTTGGCGGCGGGGTCGTTCTGGTTCACGCCGAATTTATTATCCATCGTGAAAAGATTGGCCGCGCAGTCGCCGAGCTTGCCGTCGGCTCCGGCGTAACGGAAATCCCACCCGAATTGGTAGGAAACGATGTCCACTGTCACGGCATCGGCGGGAACAGGCGCTTGGGTGAGTTCGTTCCACACGCGGTTGCCCCAGATCGCCAGGGTTAGGAAGATCGCGGTTGGAATAATCGTCCACCAAAATTCGAGGGTGTTGTTGCCGTGGCTGTAGTGGGCCTTGTGGCCGGGGCGGCGGCGGTATTTGATGAGATAAATAATGTAAACGCCCTGTGTGGCAACGAAGACAACGAGGGTGAGCCAGAAGATGAAATTCAGGATGCCGTCGATTTTTTCACCGCCGACGGTGATGTTTTCGGGAGCCCAGTAGAGATTGTCCACGCGTTGCTCGGCTTGGGCCCCGGGAGCGGCAAAGCCGAGGAGCAGGAGGCAAAGGGAAATGATTCGGAGAAGTAGGCTCATGGCAAAGGTCAAGCGGCTGGAGGCGCTGCGGGAGCGGGATTAGCCGGGGCGGCGGGGGCGGCGGCTCCGCCAGCGGAGATTGTTTCGGCCGGGATGGCTTTGAGGTCTTTCTGGGTCCAAGGTTCTTTGCGTTCCGTCGATACGGCGCGGACTTTGGCTACGAATTCCTCGGTGATGGCGGGAGCGGTGTTGCCCCACTCGCTGCGGATGTAGGTGAGGATGCCAGCAATCTCGCTGTCTTTGAGCTGAGCCCACGGCGGCATGGCATTGTTGTAGCTCTGGCCTTTGACTTGGACCGGACCTTGCATTCCGGCGAGCAAGATTTTCACGAGGTGGTTGTCACCCACCCAGTCACCGCCGACGACCCATTCGCTGGCGACGAGCGGCGGGAATTGTCCAGCGACACCCATTCCGCTGCCTTGGTGGCAAACGGCACAATTTTGGGTGAAAAGACGCTTGCCGATGACTTTCGGATCGGGCGGAGCGGCAGGGCCAGCAGCGGCACCGGTGATTTCGGGATTGTAGACATCGGGTTTGAAGCCACCGCTGTTGCTGGCGAGGTGAAATCCACCCCAGAAAACGAGAATTCCGGCGAAAATCACGAGCCAGAACGGGAGCGGGGAGCTTTTCTCGGTGGGCTCGGAGGCTTCACGCAGAACGGGAGCGGAAACCTCGGGTGCGGGGGTTTCGCTCTGCTTGTGCGGGTCGTTCGAAGGCGTGTTCACGGTGGTTTACTTGGCGGTTGCGACCGGGGATTCCGGCAGCGGGTAGCTTTGGTTCAAGGATAGAAGGTAGGCGACAAGGGCCTTGGCCTTCTCGGTCGGCACAACTTCGTATCCGGGCTTCGGCGCGCAGGGGCCAGTCAGTCCGGTGACGGCTTCATTCGAGGGTTGCCCTTGGATTTTCACGACATTGTAGAGGAAACAATACGACGGCATGTTCGACCACGGATTCACCGAACGCGGCTCGTAGAGGTGGCGGTGAATGGCGTTGATGTCTTCGCCAGCGCGGGCTCCGTAATTCGAGAGGTCTTGGCCGACGCGGAGTATGCCGGGAAAGGCGGTTTTTTCGCGGAGGTAATCGCGGGCGACGGTCTGGCGCTTGCCGAGTTCCTTGTCGATATCGGTGGTGAGAGGGGCAAAACGGACTTGCTGGGAGTGGCACTCCACGCAACCGTTGGCGGCGTAGACCTTATGACCAGCGACAGCGAGGCCAGAGACGGTGGGCGGAAGCACGCCGCCGGTGGCTTCATCAGGCACGGGCTGGAGGTTTCCGAGATTTTTCAGCGGATAGTTGACGAGTCCGAGCCAAGCGGAGCCAAAGATCACGAAGATGCCTACGAAAATATTAGGGAGTTTGTTCATACCGCAACGGGCTCCTGGGAATTTTCCTCACGCTCTGCCATGAAGGCCGGGGCTTGGTTTTTATGGGTTTCGAGCAGGATGCCGATGAGAAGCAGGGCGAAGTTCACAGCCGATGCCAAAATGAGCAGGCTGCCCAACATGGCGAAGACGCGGAACGGCCAAGCGAACTCAACCGAGCTACGGAAGGTGATGATCGTCTGGCTGAGAGCTGACCCTTGGATCAAGCCACCCAGAATCAATCCTGAGACGATGAAACCAAATCCTGTGACTGCGAGCCAGTAGTGAAGCGAAATGAATTTGGCGCAGGGCCATTCGTGGCCGGTCAGGCGCGGGACGATGTAGTAAATCGCGCCGAAGGCCGTCATGGCAAAGAAGCCGAAGTGGCCGAGATAGTAGAGGGCCCGGTTGATGTCCGAGAATTGCGTCATTGCGTTGACTCCGGGGATGGAATTGATCGCAACGAGAATCCAGTAGGTCACAAGGCATCCGATGCCCGTGACGATGAAACGAAGAGCCGGGCTCCAAGCGACCGGAGCGTAGTGTCCATCGAGAGTGAGGTGGAAGTTCAACCCGAGCGCGAGGGCTGGAACGATCATCATGATGCTAGCTGCCACGCCGGCGCTGGTGATCCATGCCGGGACGGGGCCGCCGATGATTTGCGCTCCACCGGTCCAAGCTCCGAAGAGGAGAAGGGTCCAGAATCCCAAGAGGCTCAAGTTGCTGCTGGCGACAGGAAGCCCGGTGGACTTGGGAATGATGTAAAACGCGGCGGCGAGTCCGACGGGGACCAGCCAGAGGTTGAAGAATCCGCTGGAAAACCAGAGCGCGATGGCGGGTTGGGCCGGGGCGGAGACGGGGTTCCACACGAGGAGCGCGTTGGCCGTTCCGAAGAGCCATGGGAAGGCCAGGACTGCTGCGAAAACAAACCAAGCAGAGACAAACAGGCCGCCGGATTTGCGCTCGTTGAAGGTGAAGAGAACCCAGATCGCGATGAGCGCGTAGGAGACGAAGAGGATCGGGGTGGCAAAAGCCGGGAAGGAGAGAAGCGCGAACGATGTGCTGTTTCCAGCGAGAATCGAGCAGGCTCCGACGAGAATGCCGAGATTCCAAACGATCCCGGCGCTGACAAGCATCCGGTGGTGGGAGAGCGGGACTTTGCAAAGGCGGGCGGTGAGCCAAACCGCGATGCCGATGGCGGCGGGAGTGGCGAAGCCGTAGGCCATGACGGTGGTGGCTGTTTGCACCACGCGTCCGTAGGTCAGAAAACTGATTCCATCGAGGAAACAGGGGTAGGAGAGTTGGATCGCGCCGATGACATCGAAGAGCGAGGCGAATACGAGCCAGAACGCGGATGAGCCGAAGAACAAGAGAGCCGCTCCGCTGGTCGAGGAGTCGATCTGCGCGCGCTCGGCGGCGGTCAAGATATCCGGCTGATTGGACAAATCGTTGCTCATTGTTGCGTTTTGGATTTTTTGGTTTTGCCGGATTTGGCTTCGCTTTTATCAACCGGAGCGGCGAGGGCGTTGGCTCCAGCGTCTTTATCTTGCCCCTCGGGCAGGGCGTCCGAGGCGTCCGCACCGGCAGGCGTTGCGAGGCGGGTTGGAGGCACGGGTTGGCCGGTGTTGTCCACAACGGGGTAGGCGGGGGCTGGCTTGGTGGCGTTCAACTTCGCAAGCACAAGAGTCATGGCTTGGTTGAGAGGAATTTGGACGCTGCCCTTGGCTTGGTCCACCCAACCATAGGAATTCAGTTTCTTTTCGTTCTCGGCTTGGAGATCAGCGAGGTTTTTTACGCGTTCGACATCGCGGGCGGGATCCTCGGGATCGGTCGTGGCGGCGGTTCCTCCACGGAAGAAATTCGTTGCCAGCAGGAACAGGGCAATGAGGCCGATGCCCAGGATGAAAAACCAGGCGCCGGATTTTTTCGGAGCGTTGTGAGAGTCGGTGTGCATCAGTTCTTCAAGGCAATCGATTTCTTGAGGCGCGGGTCACGCAGCGGCCAGAGCGGGGCGTCGCCGAGGCGTTTCAGGAAAACTGCGGCGAGGGTGCAGCCGATGGCGATGAGGCAGGCGATATCCAGCCAACTGATCGCCACGCCGGCTTTGTGCAGGGCAGGGAGCACCACGACATAGATATCGAGGAGGTGCATGGACAAAATCCAGAGCGCCATACCGCAAAGGAAAGCCGGGCTTTTCTTGCCGAAATTGAACAGCAAGAGGACGAAAGGAACAAAGAAGTGTCCGACGACAAGGGCCGTGCTCAGGATTTGCCAAGTCTCGGTGTTGCGGCGGAGGAAGTAGATCGTCTCCTCCGGGATGTTCGCATACCAGATGAGCATGTATTGGCTGAAGCCGATGTAGGCCCAGAAGATCGTGAAGGCCAGCATGAGCTTGCCCATGATGTGGTAATGCTCAAGCGAGATGACATTCTGGAAGTAACCGGCATTGCGCAGGGCGGTGATGATAAGCACCAGCACGCACATGCTGCTCAGGGCTGTTCCGGCGAAAATGTAGACACCCCACATGGTGGAGAACCAGTGGTAGTCCAGACCCATGAGCCAATCGATCGCGGCAAAGGTGAGGGAAATGGCGAACAGAGGAAGGCTGGCGAAGGTGATCTTGCGGTTGATCAGGGTGTAACGGGCCGCACCGGTGGTGTCTTGGTGGATCGAGTTCGCCCGGAGCCAAGTGGCGGCGATGCCGAAGAAGGCGAAATAGAAGGCCGCGCGGATCCAAAAGAATTCCTTCGTCAGGTAAGGCCATTTCGCATCGAGGAGAATATCTTGGCCTGGGAGCTTGGTCATCCAATACCACAGCTTCGGAGCCACAAAAATGAGCGGGATGAACAAAACGCCCATCACAATCAACAGGCTGGCAATGTTTTCCATCTGACGACGGACCACGACACTCCACTCGGCATCCACGGCGTGGTGGACGAGGGTCCAGAACAGCCCGCCCATGCAGATCGTGAGGAAAAAGGTGAACGCGAAGAGGTAGGAGAAGGCGAATTGCTTCGTGTCGGTAACAGCTCCGAAGCCCACGGCGGCGAATGCCACAATGGCCAATGCGACGAGGCCGAGGAAACGACCGCCGACATGCTTGTAATCAAACATGTGGCTGCCGGGTTGGGATGGTTCGTGGCTGCTGCTCATTGTTTCTGCGCTTCAAGTTGGGCCCGTTCGGCGGGCGGAACATCATTGATTGAGGCGCCGCCTTGCGAGAGTTGCAGCGCGCGGATGTAGGCGACGATCGCCCAGCGGTCCTGCACTTGGATGCGGTCGCCGTAGCCCATCATGGTATTTTTACCATGGGTGATGGTGTTGAAAATCTCGCCGTCCGCCATGTCGCGGATGCGTTGTTGGTGGAGGTTCGCGATCGCGACGAGGCCGTATTTTCCAGCGATGCCATTGCCGGCGCCGGTGGCTCCATGGCAGACCGAGCAGGAGATAGTGTAGCGCTCTTGGCCGCGGGCGATGAGTTCGGGCGTGACCTCGCTCATCGGGAGGCCGGTGCCCCATTGGTTGTCGAAGCGGCCGGTATCGAAATAGGACACACCGCTGGAGAATTTCACTTGCGTGTAAGGGCTGGGCGACTCGCCGGTCGAGCCATTCACATCCTTGTGCAGTGGCATCGCATAACCGAGAGGAACAGTTCCAGATACGGGCTCGCGGTTGCCACGGCCATCGGCGAAGAACTCGCTGGGCGATTGGGCTTTGACCTTTGGCTGGTGATCCATGTCCGGGAAAAGCTCGATCGGTGGCTTGTCGAATTTTTGGCCACGAAAGCCTGCGACTGTCACCACTAGGACGACCACGAGAGCGAAAATGGAGAAGAAGTATTTAAGCATGCCCGATTAGTCTCCGTGGATGGTGGTGATGTTGGTTCCGCCGAGGGATTCTAGAAAATCCTTCACCGAGCGGGTGGAGAATTTTGGGTCTTCGGACTCGATCGCGACGAAGAATTTATCCTCGGTGACTTTTTTGAAGCGCTCCCAATTGAAGAGTTGGTGGTTGAGGCGCGGCAGGCCGTTCATGATCAACATGCCAAAGACCGCCGTGAAGGCCGAAAGAAGAATGGTCAACTCGAACATCACCGGGAAAAAGGCCGGCACGGTGTAGAGGTTCGTCGGTTTGCCGGCGACGATGAGCGGATAAAGGAACGAGGAAGTTCCGAATTCCAAGCTCACAGCGGTCAAGAAGCCGGTGAGACCGCCAAAAAAGACGACTTTTCCAAGAATCGAACGCTTGAGGCCCATGGCTTCGTCCATTCCGTGAATCGGGAACGGGGAAAAGACATCCCATTTGGAGAATCCGGCTTCGCGGATTTTCTCAGCGGCATGGTAGAGGTCGCGTGCGGACTGAAATTCAGCTGCGATTCCGTAGACGGGTGCTGTGGTATTTCCAACGGCGTCCATTTTAGTGAGCCTCCCCGTGGTGTGGGTCCGCTTCGGGCAGGACCGCTTTGACTTCGAACATACAAATCATCGGTAGGAATCGAATGAAAAGGAGGAAGAGGGTGGTGAACAAACCAAAGGTGCCGATGAAGGTGCAAACATCGACCCAGGTCGGGTGGAACATTCCCCAGGCGGACGGGGTGAAGTCGCGAGCGAGGGTCGTCGCGATGATGACGAAGCGCTCGAACCACATGCCGGCATTCGGGAATTGAACGATCACCCACACCCAGATCAGGTGCGTGCGGAAGTATTTGAACCAGAAAATTTGCGGGGCGACGACATTGCAGAACATCATCGACCAGTAGGCCCACCAGTAGGGACCGAAGGCGCGATACCAGAAGGCGGCTTTTTCGTAGGGGTTGGCGCCATACCATGCGATGAACAACTCCATCAGGTAGGCGTAACCGACAATGGAACCGGTGAGCAGGATGATTTTGCACATCTTGTCCACATGGTCGATCGTCACGAGGTCGTGCAGCGGTTTGTAAATCGCGCAAGCCGGAATCATGATGGTGAGCACCATCGCGAAACCACCGAAAATGGCGCCAGCGACAAAGTAAGGCGGGAAGATCGTGGTGTGCCAGCCGGGGATGACCGAGGTGGCGAAGTCAAAGGACACGACCGAGTGCACCGAAAGAACGAGCGGGGTGGAGAGGCCGGCCAAGATCAGGTAGGCCATCTCGTAGTGGCGCCATTGGCGGTTGCCGCCGCGCCAGCCGAGGGCGAGGACGCCATAGATGAATTTGCGGATTTTCGTGGTGCAACGATCGCGCAGGGTGGCGAGGTCGGGGATCAGACCGGTATACCAGAAGAGCACCGACACGGTGAAGTAGGTCGAGACCGCGAACACATCCCACAGGAGCGGGGAGCGGAAGTTTTGCCAGATCGCGTTGGCGTTTGGCACCGGGGCGAGGAACCACGCCATCCACACGCGGCCGACATGCAGCGCGGGGTAAATGCCGGCGCAGACCACGGCGAAAAGCGTCATCGCTTCGGCGGCGCGGTTGATCGAGGTGCGCCACTTCTGGCGGGTCAGGAAAAGAATTGCCGAAATGAGCGTGCCGGCGTGACCGATACCGATCCAGAACACGAAGTTCGTGATGTCCCATGCCCAGCCGATGGGGTGGTTATTTCCCCAAACGCCGACGCCTGTGGAGATGAGGTAACCTAACAGCGCCAAGCACATGAGCGTGAGCGGCACGGTGATGGCCATCGAGACATACCACCAGGTCGGAGTCTTGCCCTCGACGATCGAGCTGATGTAATCGCTGATCCAGCCCATCGTGCGCTTGTTGAGCACGAGCGGTTGGCGGACGAGTTGTTTTTCGTCTTCCGTAAGGTGCTCGGGATGTTCGGCTGTGGCGTTGGACATTTCTTAAACCTTAGTGGGCGGCTGGAGCGGCGTGGGCATCGCCGTGGGGCGGTTGGGCGTTGTGGGAATCATGGGCGTCGTGGCCTTCGCCATGCGCGCCGTGGTGACCGGATCCATTGGCCATTCCGACCAAATCCGCACCAGGCATTTTGGGGTTTGGATTGCGGATGCGGGCGAGATACAGAACTCGCGGCGTGACATTGAGATACTTGAACATCTCGTAAGCGCGCTGGCTTTTGCGGGATTGGCTGACGGCGCTCTTCGGATCGGCGATGTTGCCGAAAATCAACGAATCGTTCGGGCAAGCCTGTTGGCAGGCGACCTTGAAGGCGGCGATCGGCGTTTCGCTGGCGGGTGTCGGACCGGCTTCAACGAGGCGCGAGATTTTGGCCTCTTCGATGCGCTGGATGCAGAAAGTGCATTTTTCCATGACGCCGCGCATGCGCACGGTGACATTCGGGTTTTTCGCCATCTTGAGGCTGTCGGCCATGCCTTTTTTGGCGAGCGGGCCCCAATAAAGTTCGTCGAGCGGGCGTTGGTTGTAATCGAAATAGTTGAAACGGCGAACTTTCCAAGGGCAGTTGTTCGCGCAGTAGCGGGTTCCGATGCAACGATTGTAGGCCATCAGGTTCAGGCCGTCTTCGCTGTGGACGGTGGCATTGACCGGGCAAACGGTTTCGCACGGGGCGTTTTCGCAATGCTGGCACATCACCGCCTGCGTGAGCATTTCCGGATCATTCGCCTCGCCGGCGAAGTAACGATCGAGACGGATCCAAGCCATATCGCGGTTTTTGCGGACTTGGTCCTTGCCGACGACAGGAACATTGTTCTCTGCCTGGCAGGCGACGACGCAGGCGTTGCAACCGGTGCAGGTGTTGAGATCCACCGTCATTCCCCACTGCTCTTTCGAGGTCAGCTCGGGGTGGGTGTAGAGCGAAATATTCGGCGGGATGTGACTATCCATGCCCATCGATTGGGCAAAGGCGTTGTCTTTGGAGTAACGCTCGATGGTGCCTTCGCGCACGAGGTCGCGGCCTTCCATGCTCTTGTGCTCTTGCGTTTGGGCGAGAGGATAATCGCGGTCGGTGACTTTGCAGGTGACGCCGCCGACGGTGCGCATGCAGTTCGAGCGGCGGAGCGGATAGGCATCAAAACCAACGCCATCCATGAGCGCCGAGACTTCCTTGCGTCCGTAGCCGAGCGCGATCGAGAGCGAGTCGTCGGCATGGCCGGGAGCGACAATCGCGGCGGCTTCGATGGTGGTTTTGCCATCGGAAATTTCCACGATGTCGGCGAGGAGGTCGTAATTGACATCGTTCCCCATTTTTTCGGCGATGTCGCCGAGGACATTGAAATTGTTCGCCTTGATGCCGAGCTTTTTGGCGGTGGCGGGGCTAACGAGGATCGCATTGTCCCAAGTGACCTTGGTGACAAAATCCGGAGTCTCGAGGAGCCAGGAATTGTTCGCGTAGCGGCCGTCATCCACGCTGGAGCTTTGGAGGAAGACCAATTCCAAACCATCCGACTTGGTGACCGAGGTTTTGGCCAGAGCGGCGGCGGAGTCGGCATTGAGAGTGACTTGCACCGGAGCGAAGGCCGAATTTGGCTGGAAGCCATCGCGCAGGAAGGCGTTCCACGCGGCCGGGTCGGTGGTGTTGGCGACTTGCGTGAAGGTGGCTTGGACCAACGCCGGGCCGACCGGAGCGGGCGCGCCGTTGAGGGCGTTGAGAATCTCGAGTTCCGAACGACCACCCCAGAGCGGGAGGATCATCGGTTGAACGGAAGTGTAGGTACCGTCGAAAGTGCGAACATCGCCCCACGCTTCGAGGAAATGGGCAGCCGGAACATGCCAGCGGCAGGCCTTGGCGGTTTCGTCTTCGAATAAGCCGAGGTGAACGGTATCCGAAACTTTCTCCAAAAGTTTGGCGAATCCGAGTTCGGCCGGGGCATTGTGAGCGGGGTTGCCGCCGAGGATGAAGAGGGATTTGACCTTGCCGGCCTCGATGGCCTTGGCGAGATCGCCGATGCTGGCCGAAGCGGGCGCATCGGTTTTTAACGCCGTGAGGGTCGCGCCGATATTTCCGAGGGCGCTGTTGATCGCGTTGACCAAAACCTGAATCGGCGCTGGCGTGAGCGGACCGGCGACGATAATCGAACGACTGCCGTTCTTGGCGAGGTCGGCCGCGCATTCCTCGACCCACTTGGAATCGAAGGAGGCTTGCGAGGCTGGAACAGCATTGGCGACGGCGGCCAAACCGGCATTGCCCGAAGCTTTGGCGAGAGCCAAACCGAGTTGACGGGCAAATTCTCCCATCTCCGAGACTTTCAACCGCAGGCGGTGATCGGCCATGCCGCCGGTGACCGTGTAGTGGTTCTCGACGACATACAGGCGGTTCATCGGCGCGCCCTTTTGGTCAGGGTTGCGGCGGGCGGCGAAGCCCTGCGCGTAGCCGATGCCGGTCTCGATGGGGTTCAGGAAATCACTATCAATCGCGACAACGATGTCGGCGCGGCTGAAATTGGGAACGAGGCGGACATTCGGGCCGAACGAGGCGGCGGCGGCCTCTTCAGCGGGAGTTGCGGCGAGCGGATCGTATTCCGCCCAAAGCATATCGGGGAATTTTGTCGCCAAGGCCGCGCGAAGGCGGTTGCGAGTGGGCGAGCTTTGGGGTTCCGCCAAAATCGCGAGTCCCTTGCCATCACCGGCAGCGATCGAGCTAACAAACGCATCAAACGCAGCGGCGTCCGAGGCTTGGCCTTTTTCAGTGATTTCTTTCGAGCGGTGTGGATCGTAAAGATTCAGGATTTCCGCCTGGGCGAACGAATCGGTTCCGCCGTTGGAGAAAGGATGGAGTGGGTTGCCCTCGAGTTTGGTCGGGCGTCCGTCGCTGGTCGTGGCGATCAATGGCACCGCACCGTAGCGGGCCGGCATGGAGGTCGCGTAGTAAAGGAACTTGCCGGGAATCGTGTATTCCACGCCCTTCGTGAAGGGGACGATGAACGAATCCGGGCGGCGGCAGCCTGTCAGACCGACACCGGCGAGCGCGATCGAGGCGCCCATGAGTTTGATGAAATCGCGCTTCGAGAGTCCGCTGTCCTGATAAAGATCAGCCCCGCGCGGAAATTCCTGCTCGAGATGCTTCTCAAACTGCGGGTCATTCTCCAACTCACGCAGGCTACGCCAAATGCGTGGGTTTTTTTCCGGTTTCGGGTGGTGGAAATTTCTCTTCATCGATGGCAGCCTCCGCAGGTGACGGGCGGGTTCACTTCCCACTCCTCCTTGAACTTCATGCCGATCTCGTGCTGGGCCTGAGCGCTGGCTGGTTTCCAGGCCATGTTGTAGACTTCCGACGGCGGGCGGAGGTGATTTTCAGGGGCGCGGTGGCAATCCAAGCACCAGCTCATGCTTTGCGGCTCGTGCTGGTAAACGACCTTCATTTCGTTGATCGCGCCGTGGCAGCTATAGCAGCTGACGCCGCGGTTCACATGCACCGCGTGGTTGAAATAAGTGTAGTCGGGAACCTTGTGGATGCGGACCCAGTTCACGGGTTGGCCGGTCTTCCAGCTCTCGCGGACGGCTGCGAGTTTCGGGCTGTCGGCTTTGATTTGAGTGTGGCAGGACATGCAGGTCTGGGTGGTCGGCACATTCGAGTGCGAGGCGACCTCGACGAAACTGTGGCAATACCGGCAATCCATCCCGAGCTGCTGCACATGGATCACATGCGAGAAAGGCACCGGCTGGGTGGGCTCGTAGCCGACGCGGGTGTATTTGGGAGTGAAATAATAAGTAAGCCCTCCCACGATCACGGTGACGATCGCGCCCACGCAAATCACCAGCTTCAGCGGAAGCCAGTTGGTCCATTTAGGAAAAAAGTTCGCCATGGGTCAGTGCGGAGCCGTCAGATTGTGCCTTGTCCAGCTCGCGAGAAAAGAGACGGGAAAATTGCGTGCTGGCGATGAGTCGAATACATGTTTTACGGAAAAGGTCGCGGTATGTCTCCAAAATCTGAGTCACCTGTCAACATTATCGAAAAAAAATATATGAAAATCTCCACGCTTGTGGGGGTCTTTCTCTTTGTTCTCATCCAACCGCCGTGCCGCGCCCAGAGCGGCCCGCAGCCGACTCTGCCAACCACGGAACTCCGCATCGGCACAAAAAAAATCACCGCCGAAATCGCCGACGAGCATCACGAGCGCTCCGCCGGATTGATGTTTCGGAAATCCCTCGCAACCGACTCGGGCATGCTTTTCGTGATGGATGATTCCGGTCCCGTTGGCTTCTGGATGAAAAACACCGAGGTGCCTCTCACCATCGCCTACATTGATCCGGCAGGCGTCATCAAAGAACTCCACGACCTGCAACCGCGAAACGAAAAACCCGTGCCCAGCCGCTTCCCGAATATCGCCTACGCGCTCGAAATGCCACAGGGCTGGTTTTCCAAAAACAACATCTGGCCCGGCGAGCGCCTCGACGGTCTGCCGAAAGCCCCGGGACGCTAATCAAAAAACCACCGACGCGCGGCAGCCAATGACAAAGGCGTTTTGCAGATCGGTCGCACCGCCGGGATTAATGATGTATGCACATCCGGCTGCATGATGAAGAACGGCGTGATCGCAGCCTGGTAAGTCACCTCGAGCGCCATCTCCGCACCGGCCGGCGTGCCTCCATCCGACGCGATTCCACCTTGCGCGCCGGAGCTGAGCTGCGCGTAGCCAAATGCCACACCCACCGTGTCGTCGTCTCGCCCGGGAACGAGGCCTTTGTAGGTGAATCCCGCGTCGAAATAGTAATCCACAAAATTGCGGTCCGACGGCGCGAATCCCATCCGCGAGAACCAACCGAGACCTTGGTCGGGCTTTGCTACCGACACGGATTCCTTGAAGTTTTTTCCCGACGAATTCTGCCCAGGCACCACCTCCGCCGATTCGCGCACGAGCATTTGGTCGATGATGAAATAGTAGCCCGAATTTCCCGCCGCCGTGGAGCCCGCCAGCACATCGGCGTATTGGCCGGTCTGAAACCACGCGCCCGCCTTGAACTGCCCCGGCAGGCCTGTCTCCTCCTCGCGCTGGTTCCAGCCGATTTGAGCCTCGTTGAAAAAAGTGAACCCCTGCTGCGCATCCAGCCGCCAACGGAATCCGTGGCGGTTCACATCCTGCGCGAAAACATTTCCCTGAAACACCGCCGAGAGAAAAGTGAACCACTCGACCGGCGTCACCGCCACTCGCACACCGGGCGCTCCCATCGGGCTTGCCGCGCCGCCGGAGGGGATGTTCATGTTGGCCAGCGCCGCCCAGCCGAAGGTGGAGTTCAGAAAAAGTCCGCCGTAATCGGAAATCAAAAACTCGGAGTCAGCCGTGAGCTGGCCGAGGCGGATCGAGACGGCATCGTCAGCGAGGTTTTGCTGGAACCACATTTCCATCATCCGAAGCGTGTCGAAGCCTGCCGCGTTCGAGATCGTGAGAAAATTCCCCACCAAATCCTCGCTCGCATCGCGGCCGCTCAGCCATTGCCAGATCGTGCTCACGCTCGCGCCATGCCAGCCGACCGCCTTCTCCAAATCCAACTCCGCGCCAAAATCCAGCAGCCCCGTGTAAACCGCACCGGCCTTGATTCCGCCGCTCGTGTTTCCCCACACTTCGGCCAGATAGCCGCCGAAAAGTGTCACCCCACGATCGGTCAGCAGCGGATTACCAGTCACCCACTCGCCGAGGATTTGATCCCGCTCCAGCAGCGGCACAGTGGCATTTTCATCCTCCGCCCGAATGGACGGCATCATCAAAAAAACAGCGAGCGCAAGACAGCCCAACCGCACGATATTTCGAACACCCATAGCGTGATGGAATCCCACAACAGTCCTCGCCCCGTCGATAAAATTGCAACCGCCAAGGAGGCGATCACCCGATACCGGATGAATCTGGGCTTGAATTAACATCCCGCAATGACACTCGTGGAACCCGTGAAAATCGGAATCCTCGGCGCGCGCGGTTATGTCGGCACCCGGCTCTGCAAAATGGCGGCCGCCGCCGGGCACTCAATTGTTCCGTTTTCGCGCGGCGGCGCGGCGGGCTTCCGCCAAATCCTCGCCGACGAGCCACTGGATTTTTCAGGACTCGACGCGGTGGTGAATCTCTCCGGTGAGCCAATCCTCGGGCTTTGGACGAAATCCAAGAAAAACGAAATCCTCCGCAGCCGTGTGGAGACCACCCGCCGCGTCGTCGAGAGCCTCCGCCATGGCGGCCCGCGCGTGCTCGTCAACGCCTCCGCGATCGGCTTCTACGGCGACACCGGCGAGAACGCGGTGGACGAATCCTCACCCGCCGGCAGCGGTTTCCTCGCCGAAGTCTGCCAAGCCTGGGAATCCGCCGCGCAGCCCTCCGAAAACCTCGGAGTTCGCACCGTGCTTTTGCGAATCGGCTTCGTCACCGGCCCGGGCGGCGCGATGCATTTGATCGGCCCCCTTTTCAAACTCGGCCTCGGCGGAAAGCTCGGTAACGGCCGCCAGTGGATGAGCTGCATCCATGTCGACGATGTCGCGGGAATGATCCTCTGGGCGCTGGAAAATAACTCCGTTCGCGGCCCACTCAATGCCGTGAATCCCGAGCCGGTCCGAAACTCCGAATTCACCCAAATCCTCGCCCGCGCCCTCCACCGCCCCGCGATTCTCCCCGCGCCCGCCATCGCCCTCCGCCTCGCGCTCGGCGAGCTTTCCCGCCTGCTGCTCGACAGCGTGCGCGTGCTCCCCGCCAAGGCCCTTGCACTCGGCTTCCGCCACTGCCATCCAACTCTCGAAGACGGCCTCCGCTCCGACTCGGTGCCTCCACCTCAGTAGAATTTCCTCTGTGCGCTCTGTGTCCTCTGTGGTCAATTTCATGGCGTGACACCCGACTCGAAAATCTTCGTCACCGGCCACCGCGGCATGGTCGGCAGCGCCATCGTGCGCGCCCTGCAAGGCCAAGGCTTCACCAACCTCCTCGTCCGCACCCGTCAGGAACTCGACCTCCTCGACCGCTCCGCCGTCCGTGCTTTTTTTGAAAAAGAACGCCCCGAATTTGTCATCGACGCCGCCGCGCGGGTGGGAGGCATCGTGGCGAACTCCGAAAAACCCGTCGAATTCCTCCTCGAGAATCTTACCATCCAGAACAACCTCATCGAAGCCGCCGCCGACTTCGGTTGCGCGAAGTTCCTCTTCCTCGGCAGCTCCTGCATCTACCCCAAACACGCCCCCCAACCCATCCGCGAAGACGCCCTCCTCACCGGCCCGCTCGAGCCCACGAACGACGCCTACGCCCTCGCCAAGATCGCCGGCATCAAGCTCTGCCAAGCCTACGCACGCGAATACGGAAAAAACTTCCTCTCCGCCATGCCCACGAACCTCTACGGGCCGCACGACAACTTCGATCTCCACACCTCCCATGTCCTCCCCGCGCTCATCCGCAAGGTCCACGAGGCCAAAAAATCCGGCATCCGCGAGGTTTTGGTCTGGGGAACCGGCACGCCCCGCCGCGAATTCCTCCACGCCGACGACCTCGCCGACGCCTGTGTTTTCCTGCTGAAAAACTACGACTCCCCCGAGCTCATCAACATCGGCTCTGGCGAAGACACGACCATCCGCGAACTCGCCGAACTCATCTGCGAAGTCCTCGGTTACGACGGCACCCTTGTCTTCGACCCCACCAAGCCCGACGGCACCCCGCGCAAGCTCATGGACAGCTCGCGCCTCTTCGCCCTTGGCTGGAAACCCCGCATCCCCCTCCGCGAAGGCATCACCCACGCCACCGCTTGGTTCCTCGAAAACCAACCCGCGCCCTGATTTTCGCCCCCTCCCCTTGCGCTGGATGCGAGTCCTGATTCATGCCACTCTCCGGCGCGATCATGAAAAAACAAACCGCCAAGTCTTCCGCCAAAGCCCCCCTGCGCCTCTTGGGAAAAGCCTCCGCGCTGCCCACCGAGCCCTCGCGCCAAATCCTCGATTCATTTCCGAATAGCCACCCCGGCCGCGACTACACGATTTTTTTGGAGACCGAGGATTTCTCGTCCGTGTGCCCCGTAACCGGCCAGCCGGACTATGCGGAAATCTCGATCGAGTATGTCCCCGCCGCGCGCTGCATCGAGACGAAGTCCCTCAAATACTACCTCGCCTCGTTCCGAAACACCCCGGCCTTCAACGAGCAAATCGTGAACCGCATCCTCGAAGACCTCATCGCCACCTGCTCCCCGAAACGCATGACTGTCCGAGGAGCCTTCGCCTCACGCGGCGGCCTTTCACTCACCGTGGAAGCCACGCACGAAGCGCGCGGACGCAAACGCTAGGCCGCTATTTTTTAAAGAAACCAATCGCGGTGACGAGATCCAGCGCGCGCTGAAGCACCGTGTCGCGAAGCGTTGGCGCCTCTTTCTCGCTGGCCTCCCCGCTGATTTCGGGGTTCGTATTCGCCACGAGCGCTGCTTCGTTCAGCCGCGGCGGATCGACATCAAACGCAAATCTCCCCACGCCCTCTTTTCCGGCCTGATCAAAAATCTTGTCCCGGGTCTCGCGATCGAACCGCACGACAATATCAGGCGACACGCCCTTGGGAAAAAGCCCACCGCTTTTCGGCGTCGACGCTTGAGATACCGCCACACGCACGGAACGCCCCCCACCGAGCGGGAAGTCCGCGAATTCCACCGCCGCGCCAGCGGTTGGAGCTCCGACCAACATCGCCTTCGCATTGTCGCGAAGCGTGGCCGCCAAAACCTCGGCCTGGCCTTGCGTGTCGGAATCGATCAGCACCACGAGAACGCCCTCAAAGACTGGCGCGCCGTCGTTCGTAACAATCCGCTCCTGTTTGGCATTCGGTTTTTGAACTGTGAAAAGAACCCCGCCCTTGGGACAAAATCTCTTCGCAAATTCCGCGCTGCCATCAAATCCCGGCTCCACCGGAATGCCCCGCAAATCCAGAATCACCGCACCCAAGGATTTCTCCCCAAAATTTTTCAGCGTCGTTTCGAATTGCGTGAGTGCGGAGGAGTCCAATTTCCCCGGCCGAATGTAGCCCGCGCGTCCATCGAGGATTTCCGCTAGAAATGGAAAACCCGCCGCCGTTTCTGGCTTGGCGTCCGTTTCAACAATCGAAACCCCCGGCCCCAACTGCAAAATCAGCCCCTGCAAAAGCGCACGCTGGCCCGCCTTTTCGAGTTGCTCGGAAGAAAGAAAATTTGCGCGCGCGGCCTCCAAGGCTTTTTGCACCTGCGCGTCATCGAGCGAGTCGACCGAATGATTCGACTCCACAGCCTGCGCCACCGAGATCAAAAAAAGGCCCGCAATACCCAGAACAATAGCTTTGCGAAAATGGCGGGCTTTCAAAACCCTCTTAAGAAAGAACTCTGCGCCCTCTGTGGTCAATTCCTGGAGAAACCTCATCACGCGCCAATATCATTCCGACGCTGGATGCCGTCGAAGAAAATTCGATCGGCGGCGAGGTAGCCTTGTCGCCTGGCCTCGTCGAGATCCGCCCCCAAGGCAGTGACTCCCAGCACACGCCCGCCATTCGTGAGGATTTGGCCATCGACCGCCTTCGCACCCGCGTGAAAAATCTTCACTCCCTCTAACTCTCCAGCCGCATCGAGGCCCGAAATCACTTGGCCCTTCTCGTAGGATCCGGGATAGCCGCCAGAAGCCAGAATCACGCAGACCGCCGCGCGGGCATCCCACTCGGGACTCACCTCGGCCAGCGCTCCATCCGCAGTCGCCTCGAGCAGTGGCAGCAAGTCGGAACTCAACCGCCGCACCAGCACCTGCGTCTCGGGATCGCCCCAGCGGCAGTTGAACTCCAGAACCTTCGGCCCCTCGGCTGTGAGCATCAACCCGGGAAACAACATCCCGCGAAAAGCAATCCCGTCCTTTTGAATCCCCGCCAAAAATGGATCCAAAATCTCCCGGCAAATCCTCGCGCGCAGGGTCTTGTCCACCGAGCCCGAGGGCGAAATCGTCCCCATGCCGCCGGTGTTCGGGCCGAGGTTTCCGTCAAAAGCCTTCTTGTGGTCGCGGCAGTCGGGCAGGAGCAAATACGACGAGCCATCCACCAGCGCGTGGATCGAGCACTCGACTCCCTCCAAAAATTCCTCCACCACGATGCGCTTCCCGGCCGCGCCGAACGCGCCGTCCTCGAGACACATCCGCACCGCCCCCTCCGCCTCGGCGAGGTTTTGGGCAATGATCACGCCCTTGCCGAGCGCGAGCCCGTCGGCCTTCACGACCAGCGGGTATTTTGCAGAGCGACAAAAATCCAGCGCCTCCGCGCAGTCGGTGAACTCCCGGTAATCCGCTGTCGGGATTCCATGGCGACGCATGAATTCCTTCGCGAATGCCTTCGAGGATTCGAGTCGCGCGGCGGCGGCGGGTGGACCAAAAATTTTCAGCCCCGCTTTTTGAAATGCATCCACGACTCCGGCAGCCAACGCGTCATCCGGTCCAACAATGGTGAAATCAATCCGATTCGACTTCGCAAACTCGACGAGTTTTTCCACATCCTCCGCCGCGATCGCGACATTCTCCCCGAGTTGCGCGGTGCCAGAGTTCCCTGGTGCGGCGTAAAGTTTTTCGATCTGCGGCGACTGTGAGAGTTTCCATGCCAGCGCGTGCTCGCGCCCGCCGGAACCCGTGACGAGAACCCGTTTCTTCATCGATTGAATGCAAGGGTGACCGGCTGCACAGGGAGCATTTGCCTGGAGAAAGTCACCGTGGTGCCCTGCACTCGGCGCACTTCGCCGTGCGACCAATTTCCCGCCGATCCCATCGGAATCACGACCTTCGGCTGCAACTGCCCGAGCACCGCTTGCCTCGACTCCCCGCCGAGCGAATCCATCGGCATAAACAAAATATCCACCGATCCCATCTGCGCGAGTTGATCGGCATCGAACGGCTTCGATTGCCGGCCGAGGAAACAAAACCGCATTCCATCCATCACCCAAGTGTAGGTGAGATTCATGCCATCCACGGAAAAGATCTGCGGGTTGCGGTAGGTCGGAATTCCTCGGATCGGAATGCCGGTGATCGTGGCCACACCAATTCCCACGCCGCCGCGCAGGATGGCGGGCTGGTTCTCGATCGCGTTGATGTTGTTGGAATCCGGCCTCTCGGTCGTGATGAGGACGATGTCGGTCTTCAGCGGGCTGGGCAAAGTGCGGCCACCGGTTTTGGCCGCGTAGGGATTCGTGAGGATCGAGGTGCCGATCGGCGAGGTGATGCGGTAGCACTGGTTGCCGAGCCAATCGATGCGCGTGTAGCGCGGTGAGGATTTGGGAGCCTGGGTTCCCCCTCCGCATCCGGCCAAGGCAAGGACGAGGGCCAGACCAAAAACAAGGCGTCGCATGATCAGACGGGAAGCTGAACTCCAAGATCTCCGATGCGGCTGATCGTGAGGCCCTGCAACGCGGGAACCTCGCTCGCCATGACCTTGAAAATCTCCTCGATCGAATAAACCCCGTTCGAGCCGCCGACGGCCTGCACGAGGTCGCGCAAAACCTCCCAGTCGTCGCGAGCCTGCCCGGGCGGTTGGATGGCTTGATTGAGGCGCTGAATGCGGCCCTTGATATTGATCATCGTGCCGCGCTTCTCGGCCCAGGCACTCGTCGGCAGAACCACCGACGCAAAGGGCGTGGTTTTGTTCGCGAGGATTCCGGCAAAAACCAGCACCTCGAGTTTCTTCAGCGCTCCCTCGGAAATTCCGCAATCCACGGCGTCCTCACCCAGCACGATCAGTGCCGTGATTTCGCCCGACTCCACACGGCGCGCGATCTCGGAGAGCTTGCCAGTGGCGAGGCCGAGCAACTTCGCTCCACTCGTGTTCGGGTTTCCATCATCGGAAATCAAAAATCCGTCGCCCTTCTGCGGACGCGGCAACACATCGAAATTCTCGATCTTCAGCGCGGAGGCGAGGCGGCGGGCGAGAAAGAGTTCCTCGTTCGTCATCCGCGCGGAAGCGATCATAGCCGTCTTGGCCGGATCGCGCCCTTGGAGTTGCTGCGCGGCGGCGGCGATGGCGCGAGGCCATTTCGCAGGCACCTCCTCGTCTTTCACCACGGGCGAGACGAGACGCTCATCGCTGTGCAGGTAGTGGAAATTCATGCGATGGCTGTCAGGCATCCAGCACGAGTTCACCTCGTCGTTTTCGCGAGGCGTGATGCGGTAAACGATGTTTTCGCGGCTGCCGATCACGATATTGCAACCCGTGCCACAAGAGACATCGATGGTTTGGGTTTCCTTCAAAAACCACACGCGCATCTTGAAGCGAAAATCTTTGCTCGTGAGCGCGCCCACCGGGCAGATGTCCACCGTGTTCAGAGAATAATTATTGTCGAGCCGCTTGCCGGGATAGACCGAGAGCGTCGTGTGGCTGCCGCGGTTCAAGAAGCCGAGCACATCGTCATGCGCGACCTCCTGCATGAAGCGGATGCAGCGCGAGCACATGATGCAGCGCTCATCGTCGAGCACGATCCGCTCGCCGATGTCGACGCGCTTCGGTTTTTTCACCTTCTCCTCGCGGAAGCGGGACTCGCCCTTGCCGAACTCGACTGAAAATTCCTGTAAGCGGCACTCGCCCGCCTGGTCGCAAATCGGGCAATCGAGCGGGTGGTTGATGAGCAAAAATTCCATCACGCCCTTGCGGCACTCCTCCACGAGCGGCGAAGAGGTGCGCACGCCCATGCCCTCGGCGACCTCGGCGGCGCAGGAGATTTCAGGCTTTGGACCCCAAGCGATTTCGGGGCGCCCATCCGCTCCCAGCACGGGCTGGCGGTCGGGCGTCATCTTCGGGCGGCCGGTCTCGACGAGACACATGCGGCAATTTCCCGGCGTGCTGAGTTTTGGATGGTAGCAGTAGTGCGGGATGTATTTTCCGCTCTTCATGCAAGCCTCGATCAAGCGCGTGCCTTTGGGGAATTGCTTCCATTCCCCGTCCACTTGCACATTGACCATCGCCACTGGAGTTGCCGTTTCGCTCATGTTGGAATTCGTTAAAAAACCCGCCAAGGGGTTTGAAAGCGGCAATCTATCGACAGGCCAACCCTGCGAACAAGCAAAAGAAGGGCGGGATCGCCAAGCCGGGCGGTTCGCGCTTGGATGGGAGCATGAACTTGTTCCGCTGGACCCGCCAAAGCACCGAGGCCATGGAGGAGATTTGGCACCTCCGGCTGGCAACGATCGATCCCGAGCGCGTCGTCATGCTCACCAAGCCGGGCTCGAAGGGCCTCACGATCCATGTTTTCGAGGATAAAAAAACTGCCGAGACACTGAAGAAGGACTTCGGCGGAAAGGTCACGCGGCTTTCCAAGGAAATCTGGACCGGCAATGCCCAACAACCCCGCGCCGCGATTTCCATCCGGGGGCGATTGAGGATTCATTCCGATCTGCAATCTTTCCAAAACGACCCAGAGCCCGACCGCGCGATTCTGCTCCCGGCGGGGATGGCCTTTGGCACGGGGGACCACGCGACGACCGCGAGCTGCCTGCGTTTGCTCTGCGATATCTCCCCCACCCTGCCAGTGAAATGGACCTCACTTGATGCGGGGACGGGAACCGGGATTTTGGCCATCGCAGCGGAAAAACTCGGAGCGACCGCCGTCGAGGCGTTCGACTTCGATCCCGTCTGCATCCGCGTGTCGAAGGAAAATGTCCACGCGAACCATTGCAAAAAAATTACCCTTTCCGTCGCCGACGCCCGACGCGCGGGGAAATTCCAAAAGGCCGATGTCGTGCTGGCGAACCTCTACAGCGAACTCCTCATCGCCTCCGCGCCGGGACTTTTAAAAAAACTCCGGCCCGTGGGCTGGTTCATTTTCTCGGGAGTTTTGAAAACGCAAATCGGCGAAGTTTGCGGCGTTCTCGAAAACCTCGGCCTCGCGAAGCCAAAGGTCGTTACGCGCGGCAAATGGTGCGCGGGCATCGCCCGAAAATCATAGGCAGCAAAATCATTCTACTCGGGGCGTGTAGCGGAATTTTGAAAAAAATTCGAGGCGATGGGCGGTGGTGGGATACCTTTTGGTCGAAAGCCGTCCGGCTTCCGCTACGGGACAGAGGGCTCTCGGAGAGGCGAATGCCACGGACGACACGGCGGTCGTCCCTCCTGGAGGGACCTGCTCCGTCAGGTCCGTGGGTAAAAGCCCGTCCTCACGATGGCCCAAAGCACGGAGTCTCGCTCAGACTTCTCTCAGCCTTCCGCCAATTCTTGTGCGACGGCGTGGCGATCGACATGCGCTCGCAGTCGGGCGTTCACGGGCTTTTTCAACTCGGGATCGGTAGCGAGGATTTCGCGGGCGGTGCGGCGGGCCTCGGTCATGATGTCGGCATCGCGAACGAGGTCGCCCAACCCGAGCGGCGGCAGGCCAGTTTGAGCGGTTCCGAGGATGTCGCCAGGCCCGCGGAGCTTCAGGTCGGCCTCGGCGATCTCAAAGCCATCGGTGGTTTTTTCGAGAACCTGCAATTTCTCCAGCGCGGCACCGGTGGCGTCGTTTTGCAAAAGAATGCACCACGATTTTTCCGAACCGCGCCCGATGCGGCCGCGAAGTTGGTGGATTTGCGATAGGCCGAAACGCCCGGCCTCCTCGATGAGCATGATCGTGGCATTCGCCACATCGACTCCGACCTCGATGACCGTGGTGGAAACCAGCACGCTGATTGATCCCTCGCGGAACTTCCGCATCACCGCCTCCTTCGCGTCGGCATCCATGCGGCCGTGAACGATCCCGACGCCCGCAGGCGCGAGGAGTTGCTTCCACTTTTCAAACTCCGCCGTGGCGGCCTTGAGTTCGAGTTTCTCGGATTCTTCGACGAGCGGATAAACGATGTAGGCTTGGCGTCCCGCCGCGATTTCGGCGCGGATGAATTCAATAATCGCGGGGAGTTTGGATTCGTCGCGAAGCGCGGTGACGATGGCACCACGCCCGGCGGGACGCTCGCGGATAATGGAAACATCGAGGTCGCCGTAAAGCGTCTGCGTGATCGTCCGGGGAATTGGCGTCGCGGTCATCACGAGCACATCCGGTGCATCGGCGCGGCCGATCAGGCGCGAGCGCTGGAGGACGCCGAATTTGTGCTGCTCGTCGATCACAACAAGGCCGAGTTTTTCAAACTCCGCACCCTCGAAGAGGAGGGCGTGCGTGCCCACGACCAGCGGCGGCACCGAGGATTTGGCCGGATTGAAAAGGTCGGCATCAGAGGAGCCCTCCTTCCGGGCGGAGGTTCGCAACACCACGGGAATCCCGAGCGGGTCGAGAATGCGGCGGAAGTTGAGGTAATGCTGTTCGGCGAGGATTTGAGTGGGGGCCATTAGCGCGGCCTGCCAACCACTTTCGTGGGCCTGAATCATCGCACGGAGGGCGACGAGCGTTTTGCCCGAACCAACATCACCCTGCAGGAGACGATTCATGCGGTGCGGTGCAGCCATGTCAGCGGAAATCTCCGCGATCACCTCGCGCTGCGAGGGCGTGAGCTGGTATGGCAACGCGGCCTCTATTTTTTCCCAAATCCTCCCCGTGCCGGGACGCGGCACGCCGCCCGAGTTTTTCGCCAGCGTGTGGCGCGAGCAGAGGACGATCTGGATCCCGAGAAACACATCGCGCACGAGTTGCCGCCGCGCCTCCTCGCACTCGGAAAAGGTTTCGGGAAATTGCACCGCGCGCCACACATCGGGCAGAATTTTTCCCTCCCCGCGCCACAGCGCCGGAATCGCGGAGAGATCGGTGGATTCGAGCGCGCGGTGGATGAACTCCCGCAACACCCGCGCGGGAATCCCATCGCCCGCGGCGTGGATCGGAACGATGCGTTCGAAGTGGATCGAGGTGCCTTCCTCGATGACCTCGAACTCCGGATGCTCCATGGCAATTTGTTTCGAGCGCAGGCGGGGTTTTCCATAGACCACGAGCCGGTCGCCCTGGCCGACCATGTTTTTCACCCAAGGCATGTTGAACCACCGGCACATGAGCGGGCTGCTCAGTAACCCGCCGCCTTCCTCAACGAGTCGAACCTCGAAAATCGCTCGTCCACCGAAGCGACGGTAGCTGGTTTTTTCAACAACACCGCAAAGGCAAACCGCCGTGTCACTGGCCTGGTCGGGAAACCGGTCAAACCGCGTGCGGTCCTCGTAGCGGCGGGGAAAGTGCCGGAGCAAATCCTCGAGTGTAAGAAGCCCGAGGCGGCGCAGCGCGGGCTGGCGCGGACGCGGAATCCATTCGAGGGAGTCCAGCGGCGTCTCCGGCGGGAGCTGGGTCATTCGGCGTGGCGGACCTCCAGCAAACGGAGTTGCGGCTCCGAACGGCCGTTCCAATGGTTCCACTCCAAAGTGTAGGCGATGTCCCACGGCGGGCGCGGGAGGTCTTCGACCGGCGCATTGAAAAACACGGCCGACATCTTCTCGCGTCCCACCGAAAACTCCACGCGCAGGTGTTTTTCCTTCATCACGCGTGGCGCCGAGGCGGGCGTGACGGCGCGGGAAAAAAGCACCGGCTGGGGGTTCGAGTTGCCAAACGGCTCGAGCAGATCTTGCGTCTCCATCAGGGCATAATCGATCTCGCGTAATTGCACCTCGCAGTCGAGGTTCAGGCGCGGAACGAGCATTTCGTCCGTCGCCGCACCGCGCGCGGCAGACTCGAAGGCCTCGCGAAAAGCGGGGAAGGATTTTTCGTGAATCGAAATTCCCGCCGCCATTTCGTGGCCGCCAAATTTTTCCAAATGCTCGGAGCAATCGCGGAGAAGCTCCACAAGCGAGAGTCCCTCGATGCCACGCCCGCTCCCCTTCCCTGCGCCATTTTCATCGAAGCCCACCACAAAAGTCGGCCGATGGTGACGGCGCATGAGGCGCGAAGCAACGACGCCGAGCACACCGATGTGCCAATCGCGACTTCCCGCCACAATCGAGACATCGCTGTTGGATTGAAAATTTTTGTCCACCCACTCCTCGGCTTCCTTGACGACATGACGCTCCACGCCTTGGCGCTCGCGATTGTGGGCATCAAGTCCGGCGGCGAGGCGGTCGGCCTCGCGGAAATCCTCGGTGAGCAACAAGGCCAACGCCTCGGAGGCGGGTCCGAGCCGTCCGGCGGCGTTGATGCGCGGGCCCATGCGGAAGCCGACATCGCCCACGCGGATCGGCGATCCCACGCCCGAGACCTGCTTCAGCGCGGCCAGTCCAGCCCATCGCGTGTTTTCCATTTGCCGCAAGCCGTGACTCACAAAAATCCGATTCTCATCCACTAACGGCACAATGTCCGCAATCGTCGCCAGCGCGACGAGGTCGAGGTATTCGCGGAGATCCACGCCTTCGACGCGTGAGGATTTGAGAAGGGCGTGCGCGAGTTTGAACACCACACCCGCGCTGCAGAGATAGTGAAAACTCGAGCCGAGCTTGGGATTCACCAGCGCCACGCAATCGGGGCGCTCGGGCCCGGGCTCGTGGTGGTCGAGCACCACGACATCGACGCCGCGCGAGCGCAGGCGCTCGATTTCCTTCACCGAGGTCGTGCCGCAATCCACCGCGATGAGCAGGCTGGGGTTGTGGAGTTCGAGGCAACGATCCACCCCCGCTTCGCTCAGTCCATAGCCCTCCTCCGCGCGCAATGGCAGGAAGCTCGGCGCCTCGGCTCCGTAAGCTCTCAAAACCCGCGCGAGGATCGCGAGCGAAGTGATGCCATCGACATCGTAGTCGCCATAAAGCGCGATGCGTTCATTGTCCCGCAAGGCGGTGAGAATCCTCTCCGTCGCGGCTCCCATTTCCGGCAAATCCTCGGGTGCAGAGAGCGCGCGCAAGCGTGGGTGGAGCTGCGCCTCGGCGCTGGCGGGATCGGCAAATCCACGCCGCACGAGCATGTCGGCAATGAAACCCGGCACGCCCAGCTCGGAGCGGATTTTCGAGGCCGCCACGGGATTGGCATTCGAAGGAAAAATCCAGCGCCGTCGCATGGCACTCAGGCGGCGAGGCGGCTCGAGCCGGTGGCCAAGCGGGAGTAAAGCCGGTCTAGGGCCTTGGCGGTGGAGGTCCACGAAAAATCCAGCGCGCGGTTTCTCTCCACCAGCAGGCTTTTCGTTTCGGCGGGGAGCTGCGCGGCGCGGAGAATCACATCGATCAGCGCCACGGCCGAGCGGCGGTAGTAAACGAGACCATTGCCCTCGCCGGTCACGGGGTCGAAATCCCTGACGAGTTCATGCAACCCCGCGCATTGTTCAACGACCGGCACGAGCCCATGTCGCAAGGCCAAGCGGAAAAAGACACAACCCGGCTCGAGCCCGCCAGGCACGATCACAAAGTCGGCGGCTTGGAAAAGGCGCTCCTGCTCGGCGGCGGTCGGCTCTGGAATATGAACCATCCCTCCCGCGCGTCGGCGCACGGCGATTTCGAGAGCTTTCCTCTGCGACTCGGGCGCGGCTCCGACGAGCGCGACCAAAACCTCGCCCATCGGGAGATGCGACAACGCCTCGCAAAGAAGGCCAAGGCCGTCCTCGCCGGTCGATCCCGCGTGAGCCACGAAGACTGCATTCGCCGTTTTTCCCGAGGATTTGAACAGTGCCTCGCGTGCGGCGTTTTTTTCCTTTGCAGAAACCGAAGCGGTCGCAGGCAAATCCAATCCCGGCGCGATGCCCTCGAGCTTGGCCGCGTTTTGGCGTAGGACATTTTCGAGTCCGCAACCGAGCTCGGGCGATTGCATCGTGGCGAGGTTCAGCGCACCGGGGAGCACGACCGCGTTGGAGCAAGCGATCCCAGCCTTGAGGAAATTCATGCTGCCGTAGAACTCGAGCACATTGGCGAACCACTCGCCGGGCAGGTTCGTGAGCGCGAAATCATGGCTCCAGAAATGCCCCTGGTATTCGAGGCTGACCGGCGAGAGGACGGTTGGAATCGCGAGGCGTTGGTCGCGCGCGAAAACCGGCACGAGTGCGGCCTGCCAACCGAGCGCGTGGACCACATCGGGCGACTCCCGGCGGGCGAGTTCCACAACAGCCTTGGAGAAAAAAATGAACCGGGCCGCATTGTCCTGATAATCGCGACCGTCCATGCCATAGAGCCCCGTGCGGTCGAAAAATTCGTCACGCCCGATGAAAAGCAACCTCACCCCGCCGGGGCCGGACGCCTCCCAAACTTCTGCCGGCAGTTTGTTCGCACCGAGGTCGATATTCAGGCGGAGCTTGCCGCGCTTGAGCCCGGGAATACGGCCCTCGCGGATGCAACGGTAGAGGGGGAGAATGACCGTGGTTTCGTTTCCAGCAGCCGTCGCGGCGGCCAATTTCTCGACATGTGCGGCAAAATCCCCGGTCTGCGCGAAGGGGGCGAATTCGCTCGCAGCGATCAGAATTTTCATGGGCGGATCATGATCAACGCCACACGGCGGAGTCGAACCAAAAGAAAAACCCCGCCGAAGCGGGGTTTCTGTGAAAATTTGTCGAGAGAGGCGGCTTATTTGCCGGCCTTCTCCTCGATGTATTTGATGACATCGCCGACGCTCTGGAGCTTCTCGGCGTCCTCGTCAGGAACCTCGACTCCGAACTCCTCCTCGAAGGCCATGACGAGCTCGACGGTGTCCAACGAATCGGCACCGAGGTCCTCGATGAATGAGGCGGTGGTGGTGACTTGCTCGGCGTTCACGCCAAGTTGCTCGACAATGATATCTTTGACTTTTTCTTCGATGGATTTTTCAGACATGAGATTTAAGGTTGGTTTTGTGACTAACGATCGCCGCACCGGTTTGCAACCAGGAATTTCTCGGGAAAAACCCGTGAGGCGGGCGGTAAATTTGCCGAAGCATCCCAGAGGTCAAGCGCAAACTTCCCAGTGAATCCCATCATCTACCAGCGTTCGGTGGAAATTCCCGCATCCGCAGAGGAGTTGTTCCGCTTCCACGAAAACCCCCGCAACATCTCGAAAATCGCCCCCGCTTCGCTGCGGGTCTCCTTGGTCGAGTGCGAGGATACCGCGCGGGCGGGCGGAATTTTTAAAATCCACGCCTCGCAATTCGGCCTGCCGATCCGCTGGACGGGACAGTGGGAATCGGTCGAGTCGCCCGGCCTTCTTCTCGACATCGCGCTGGCCTCGCCGTTCGCGATTTGGCGGCACAGCCATATTTTCAATCCCTCACCCAGCGGGTGCGAAATGACCGATCGGGTTGAGTTTTTGCTGAAAGGTGGCTGGGTCGGCGGATTGGTGTCGCGGTGGGCGATGCCGGTGTTTTTCGCCGGAATGTTTCGGGCACGCCACGCAGCGACTCTGAGATTTTTCCGCCGAAAGGGTTGACGCCCGATCGGATTTCCCTAATCTCTCCGGTCCATCTTATGTCTAGAAAGTGCAGCATCACCGGGGCTAAGCCCGTTCGCGGATCGAAAATCCACCGTCGCGGTCTCGCCAAGAAGAAAGGCGGTATCGGCATGCATGTCACTGCCGTCACCCCTCGTTATTTCCAACCGAACCTCCAGACCAAGCGTGTCTGGGTGCCCGAGTTGAAAAAATTCGTCACCGTCAAAGCTACGGCCCGAGCCTTCAAAACCATCTCAAAAAACGGAGCCTACAAGACGCTCGCCGCCGCCGGCCTCGTCAAGTAAGCCAACCCGCCGGTGCGGGTTCGCGCCGCTGGGATCGCAGGTGACACTCCGCAGCCGTCGTGCCATGTTCCGCCATGCCCTTGCTGGAGGTTGAGAATCTTTGCACTTGGTTTCCCGTGCTGGGCGGCGTGATGCGCCGCAAGGTCGGGGACATCCGTGCGGTGGACAATGTCTCGTTCACCATCGAAGCCGGAAAAACCGTCGGCCTCGTCGGAGAAAGCGGGAGCGGCAAGACCACGGTCGGCCGCACGATCCTGAAGTTGATCCCACCCACCTCCGGCCGCGTAAAATTCGACGGCCGCGAAATCCTCCCTCTTCCCGAACGCGAGTTTCGCCCCCTGCGTCGCGAGATGCAGATGATTTTTCAGGATCCCTTTGGGTCGCTGAACCCCCGCTTCACTATTGGCGAGATTGTCGGCGAGGCGTTGGAAATTCACTTCCCAAAAATGTCACGCTCGGATCGCACAGCGCGCGTGGCGGAGTTGCTCAAACTCGTAGGCCTCCAAGCCGACATGATGCGGCGCTACCCACATGAATTCAGCGGAGGCCAGCGCCAACGCATCGGCATCGCGCGCGCCCTCGCCGTTGAGCCGCGCTTCATCGTCTGCGACGAACCCGTCAGCGCACTGGATGTGAGCGTGCAGGCTCAGATCGTGAACCTCCTCCAGGACATCCAAGAGCAATTCGGCATCGCCTATCTTTTCATCGCGCACGACCTCGCCGTGGTGGAGCACATCAGCGATCATGTGCTGGTGATGCATCATGGGAAAATTGTGGAGTCCGCCAGCGCGGAGGAGATTTACCACGACCCGAAAAACGACTACACGAAAACCCTTCTCGCCGCCGTGCCGTCGATTGGCTGAATGCACCCGCTCCTACGAAATTTCCTAAGAATCAACTGGCCGCTCTTCGGCCTGATGGTCGGCTTGTTAGCCTTCGGCATCTACGCCATCCACAGCGCCACTTGGATGCGCGACTCGAGCTTTGCAAAATCCCAACTCACTTGGATCCTCGTTTGCACGCCGATGTTTTTCCTCGTCTCCCTGCTGGACTACCGCTGGGTGCGCTTCGGCTCGATCCCGCTTTATCTTCTCAGCCTTGCTACTCTTGCGGCGACGATGTTCATCGGTGAAAAACGCTACGGCGCCCGGAGCTGGCTCGACCTCGGGCCGATGAGCTTCCAGCCCTCCCAACTCGCGATCATCGCCGGCATCATGACGCTGGCCCTTTTTCTTTCGAATACCCGGGCGATGCCTGCGATCTTCCGCATCCTCTGTTGCGCGGCCATCGTCGGCGCTCCGTGGGTGATGATCCTAATCCAGCCCGACCTAGGTTCCTGCATCGTCTGGATTCCTGTTTTTCTTTCGATGCTATTCATCGGCCGCATTCCCAAGCGCTGGCTGATTTTGATGTTGGTCGTCGGCTTGATTTTCATCCCGCTCGTCGTCCATTTCGGGCTCAAACCCTACCAATACGCGCGCATCACCACTTTCCTCAACCCGGAGGCCGACCCGCTTGGAAACGGGTGGAATATCACGCAATCCCTCATCGCCATCGGCTCCGGAGGCTGGGTGGGCAAGGGCTACAAGGCGCCGGATTCGCAAAATGCCCTCGGCTTCCTGCCGCACACCATCGTCCACAACGACTTCATTTTTTCAGTGATGGGGGAACAGCACGGCTTTCTCGGAGGGCTGATTCTGATCTGCGCGTTTGCGATTTTATTTTTACTGATGTTCGGCATCGCGATGCAGGCGGAGGACGAACTCGGCCGCTTGCTAGCCACCGGCATCACCATGCTGCTTTTCACCCACACCTTCATGAATCTCGGCATGACGATTTCGCTAACGCCCATCACTGGCCTGCCGCTCCCGCTCGTGAGCTACGGCGGGTCGTTTGTGATGATCACGATGCTGAGTTTTGCGCTTCTGCAAAGCATCTGGATCTACCGCCGCACCCTGCGCTGAGTCGCGAGGGTTGAAATTGCCCGACACCACACGGTTGGTCTAGGCTTCGCACCGATATGAAAAAAATCCTGGTCACCGGAGGCGCCGGCTACATCGGCAGTATTTGCGTCGAGGAACTTCTCAACCGCGGCTTCGAAGTCGCCGTTTTCGATAATCTCAGCGAGGGCCACGGCAAAGCGATCGACCCCCGCGCGGATTTCTATCAAGGCGATCTCGCCGACCGCTCCGTGCTCCGCCACGCCTTCGAGCAGGCGAAACCCGAAGCCGTCATGCACTTTGCCGCCAACGCCCTCGTCGGCGAGTCGATGACCAATCCCTCGAAATACTTCCGCAACAATGTCGCCTCCGGCATCAACCTCCTCGACATGGCCGTCGAAGCCGGGGTCAAAAAATTCGTCTTCTCCTCCACCTGCGCGACCTTCGGCATTCCCGACCGAATGCCGCTCGACGAAAGCCTCCCTCAGCGGCCAATCAATCCCTACGGCGAGTCGAAGCTCATGTTCGAGTCGATCCTCCGCTGGTATGAAAAAATCCACGGCCTTTCGTTTGTCGCCCTCCGCTATTTCAACGCCGCCGGCGCCTCGGAGAAATTCGGCGAAGACCACCGCATCGAGACCCACCTGATCCCCAACATCCTCAAGGTCGCACTCGGCCAGAAGGACCATGTCGAAATCTACGGCACCGATTACGAAACGCCCGACGGCACCTGCATCCGCGACTACATCCACATCCTCGACCTCGCACAGGCCCACATCCTCGCGCTCAGCTCGCCCCAGAGCGATTTCTACAACCTCGGCACCGGCGGCGGCACCTCCGTCCGCGAAGTCATCGAGACCTGCAAACAAGTCACCGGCCGCGACATCAAAGCCATCGAAAAACCCCGCCGCGCCGGCGATCCCCCGCGCCTCATCGCCGCGTCCGAAAAAATTCGCACCGCCCTCGGCTGGCAGCCCCAATACCAAAACATCCGCGCCATCGTCGAAAGCGCCTGGGCGTGGCATGTAAAAAATCCGAACGGCTACGGCGACTAGGCCGTAAAATACGAAATCAGCGGCCCGCTTCGGTCACGAGTTTATCGAGACCTTTCAATCGATAGCTTCGACAAAGTTTTCGAACAGACTCCACATCCAGATCGGGATTGCGCGCCAGCAACTCGACGATGTCGGATTTTGCCTTATGTCCCCCGGCATAAAGTTTCAGCGCGATCAGATGCGGCAACGGAACGAGCTTAAGGCGGCTTCCCGCTCGCACGGACAAGGTCGATACCCTCACCGCTTCATCAATCACGGCGGGAAATCGATCAGCAAAGCTAACGATTTGAACGAGCCCGAAAGGGCCGCGCACATCGATCACTCCACCGAGCGGATCATCCCCGTCGGGTTCGCACAACTCGACGGAATATCCCTTGGCTTTCAGAAGGTCGGCCAGCGAGCGGAGCTGGGCAATGTTCGCATTGACTCCCAGATCGAGGTCTTGGGTTTGGCGGACATAGCGGTATGCCGCTAGGGCCACTGCGCCAATCACCACAGCCTCGATTCGCTGACTCCCGAGGATTTCCAGAACATCCTCAGCAGCATCAAAAATGGTTTTACAATTTTCCACCTAATCCTTGGCCGAAGTCGGCTTCAGAGCGACAAAGCGGCTACCCATGGTGAGCGCTTCGGTAATCCGTTCCTCGACGGTCATCCGCGAAACACGATCGATCTCGCCGCGAAGCGAAGCATCCGCACACGCACTACGACGGCCCGACGGGAGCGTGCGCTTTGTTTTCTCGCCGGGTTTCTTCATGCCTCTCCCTTAGGTCGTCTTAGGAGGAGCGTCAACCCCTCGCGCCTACGCCAAGCGGGGACTCCCGTTACTCTCAGCGCCCGGGCATCGCCTCGAGCACCACGCCTTTGAGATATTCCGTCTCAGGCTGACCCATGACCACCGGATGGTCCAGTGGTTGGCCGATGCGGCGGATCAACCGCATGTTGCGCCGGGCGTCATTCAACCCCTCGGCGATCGAATCCTCAAACTCGTGGGCGCGCACATGGTGCGAGCAGGAAAAGCTCACCAGCACGCCGTTTTTGGAAAGCAGCTTCGCCGCCCGCGCATGGAGATCGCGGTAGCCGCGCAAGGCTTCGGCGATGCGTCCCCTCGCCTTCGTGAAGGACGGAGGATCCAAAATAATCAGGTCGTATTCGGGGCGGTCGGGGCGCTTCAGAAAATCAAACACATCGTCCTGCCGAGACTCCGCCGCGACGCCGTTGCGTTGAACATTCGCACGGAGCGCGGCGATGCTTTCGGTTCCCGACTCGACCGCGGTGACCGAAGCCGCACCGGCCTTCGCGCAAGCGAGTGCGAATCCCCCTTGATTCGAAAAACAATCCAGCACCGAGCGGCCCGATGCCATCGCCGCCACGATCCCGTAGGATTCGAGCTGGTCGAGATACAGGCCTGTCTTGTGCCCACCGAGTGGATCGACAAGGAACTTCACACCCGCTGCCTCGACCTCGATCGCGCCAGGATTTTCTCCGACAAGAACGCCCGTTCTCATTTCCAAAACCTCGGAGGCCCGCACTGGAGCGTCGTTGCGTTCGATCACGCAAGCCGCCCCGGTGGTTTCCGCCAAGACCTGCGCGAGGATTTGGCGGTGACGGTCCATCGCCGCCGTGTTGGTTTGAAGCACCGCCACAGGGCCGTAGCGGTCGGCGATCACGCCCGGCAGGCCATCACTCTCACTCCAGACCAGACGGCACAAATCCAGACGGCACCCCGCATGGCGTCGATATTCGACCGCTTGCGAAATCCGGCGCTGGAAAAAATCCGCATCCAAGTCCTGCCGGTGCCGCGAAAACCTGCGGGCAACAATCTGCGAACGGGAATTGAAAATGCCAACGCCGAGGAGTTGGTCGCGCCCATCCTTGATCGAAACGACATCCCCATCCGCAGGCGCGCCGAAAGTTTTTAAAACCTCGCTGGAGTAAACCCAATCGTGACCATGCAAAATCCGCGAACGCGGACGAACAACAATTCCACCCATATGGCGTCAGCTTTTATCGGACTCGAGAAATTCCCAAGAGGAAAAGGTCGCGGCCTGCCCCGCATAGGCGCCGGTGGCATCTAGCACATTCCACACGATCGCCTTCCGGATGCGAAATCTCCGCCCCGTCCGCGAAATTCGAATGCCCGAGTAGTCGTCGATGAAACCATTCTCTCGCACACGCCGCAGAAATTCCGCCCGCTCGTCCCGGTGCATCGGCTCCGCCGTGTGGCGCGAGGGGGTTTTCACCAAAGTCTCCCAATCCATTTCCCACAAGCCGAGCGCGGTGAGGTTCGCGTAGTTCAGCATCTGGTCCGCTTCCGCACCCCCCGAGACAACGACAAACGGAGCCTCAAAAAGGAGGCGCGCATCGAGGACTGCATCGCCAGTTGGCTCGATCAAATGCCGCCCCGTCCATCGATGAAAACTCGCCATCAGCGCCGCACCCCGCTCCACCAGCCAATCCTGTTTTTCATTCCACAAATCCATGTCGTGCGATTTCGCGATCCGCGAGGTTTTGAGTCTGCCTCGGCTTTTAAGGTTTATTGTCCCAACTCGGGAGTGAGCCAGACTTCCTTGAGGATTTGGACGCGATTGTTCCAGAGGGTGTTTCCACCTTTGCGAAGCGAGACTTCGCGGACGCCCTCTTCGACATCGGTGGTGATCGGGGTGTTGCCGATGAAGTTTCCATCGATGAAGAGATCGAGGCCGTTCATGTCTGCGCCATTCGCCGTGGGCTTGATGACAACTTTGTGGCGGGGAAGCGCGGTTTCTTTGGCCAGTTCGTCAAAGGTCAGGCTTTCGAGCGTGGATTCCATCTTGGCGGCGCATTCGTCCAGAGCGCGGCGGTTGCCGTTGTTACGCTTCGAAAATTGGCGCTGGGCAAGGATGCGGCCGCTCTCGACCTCCAGTGCCTTCACCGCAATGGCGGCATCACTCTGGCTACGGACAATGTTTTCGGTCATGCCGTATGCTGTGATGCTTTCCCGAGTTTGGGTGATCCGGTTTTTTGTGATGCTGACGACGAGAAGAACATCGGCTCCGACCAAGCGACCCAGGCGGGCGCGGTCATTCACGATGTTGTTGTAGGCGAGGCCCTGCTCGGAGAGGAGTTTCTCAAGGTGTCTGCGGCTAATGAGCGAAACTCCGGGAGCGCGTGAAATGCCCGACTCCGCGAGGGACTCCACCATTTCGATGCCGCCATCGCCTACTTCACCGCTGAGGTCCTCGGTAATGACGGCAAGCGAGGGGTCTTTGGCGTGGAGAATCGCGGCGGTCAGGAGTGCGCCAATTAGCAAGCTGGCATGTTTGATCAAAGAGGGGTGCGGCATTTTGGGTTTGGCAGGATTCATCGAGAGGCCATGCGAGGGTTAGTGGCGAACGGGAGTTTTTCGCGATTTTTCCCACTTCATGGAGATTCGTTTTTGCTCTCTCGCGCAATCGAGCAAATACAGGTTGATCAGATTTTGGTAGGGCACATGTGTCTCGCTCGATAGCGCCTTGAAATAGCTGATCACATCGGGCTCCAAACGGATCGTCACCGCTTTTTTGAGTCGTTTGGCATAGGGGTTCGGCTTGGCAGCCGTGAAGTCATATTCTTTTTTTGTTCTCACAAGCGCGTGCTTTTTGAGGGGATCACATCTGCTGCTGGAACCGCTTCGCGTTATGCCAGACGACTTGGTTCTCGCGGATGGCATTGGCGTATTTCGAATTTGGCGACATGCCAACGAGTTGGCGGAGAACCTTGTCGGCATCGGCGTAGCGACCGGTGCCTTGATAGACGATGGCGAGGATGTATCGGGCTTCCGGATCGGCTGGCATTTCCTGGATGCCTTGTTCGGCGGCGGCAGTGGCTTCCTGCCACAGGCCGGAATTGGCGAGGCGGATGGCCTGCTTGGCGGAAACACTCTTGGTGCCTCCGATTACGCGGCGGATTTTAAGAACGCTCGGGTGCAAGCTTGCGAAGATTTGATTGGCCGCTTTGTTCCGCATGCCGGCAATCATCGGGTAGGGATCGGGAGCCGAGGGATAGCCCTCCGAGGAATAGTTGGTATCCGTGTCCGAAAACTCGATGCGGCGCCCGCCAGCGATCTGCGAAGTGGAGGTCATGACCGCGCGGTAGTTCGCGATGTAGTTGGCGATCGTTTTCGTGGTGTAGCTCCGAAATGTTTCCCCCTCTTTGTTCGTGTAGGAGCTGGAGTCGCTCTGAGCGCCGGACATTCCCTCCGCCTGCAGATAAATAAAGGCGTCGACGCCCTTGATGCGGCCACTGGTGCGGTTTTCCACAAAGCTCATCCGCTGGAATTGGCGCTCATTGATGGAATCTCCCAAATTCGCACGATCGACGAGTTGGTAGTAACCCTGCCCGGCGAAGAGTTGGAAAAGCGCGTGAGCGAGTTCACCGCAATCCGACCCCGCTTCCGGAACGATGGAAACCCGCGAACCGCGTCCGAGGCTAAGTTCCGCAGGTTGCGGGGCATCCACCGTGATGGTGGTGCAGGAGGTGAGTAGGGCTGCGGAGACGGCGCAGAGGGCGATCGGGGGGAATTTTCTCATCTCTTACTTCCTCTCAGAATTTTTGCTCGGGAGGAAACGAAAATCAGCGCGAACTCGATCCCATGTAGGAGCCATTGCGCGCATTGTAGCGGTTCACGCTGCGCTCGGTGGTGACGGCGATGACACCGCCGCTGACTTGGACCGCGCTCGGCTTGCCGCTGATCGAGATGGAGCCTTGGAAGGAGCCGTTCTGCGCGTTGTAACGCTGGACGGTGCCGTTGCCGAGAAGCACGGCAATCGTCTCGCCGTCGCACCCGACATCGAGGGCGTTGTTGACGGAGATCGAGCCTTTGTAGGAGCCGTTCGCGGCGTCGCGGCGTTCGATGGTGGAGGAGTTTTTGAGGACGGCGAGGATGCCGCCGGCGTGGAGTGGCATGGAGGATGAGAGGAGTGTGAACAATGGAACAAATCTGAAGAAAAGGCCTTTGTAAAAAGCCTTTTGGCGAATGCCAAAATTGAGATGGGTGGGATGGGTGATCATGGAATGCTGGAGTTCGTGCGCGGGTCGTTAATCAATCCAATATCCGCCGTCGCATGACTCGTAGCTGCGCCGAGTGACGACAGTCCTAGTATGATAATGGCGCGGTTCGGCTTGATAGACAACGGTTCTCTGAGGGGCCGGGTAAACGACATAGTCGGGTTCGCGGCGGTAGGCGGGCGGATAGCTATTTCGCCGGGTGTCTTGGGCATTGCCGAACATATTTCCAGCAATGGCGCCTAGACCGCCTCCGATGGCGGCTCCTTCCAGACCTCGTCCGCTCTGGTGCCCGACGATTCCGCCTGTCGCTGCTCCCAGGATTCCTCCGACGACCGTTCCTGCCTGGGCGTCGGGACCGGTGGCGCAACCCGTGAGCATGGCGGCTGCAAAGATGGTTGTTAGGATCAGGGATTTTTTCACAAGGGATTCCATGGTTTTCATTTTTTGGATGGTTGGGTTCGTTTTTTAAATCAGATGTTTTTTGTGGTTTCGTATCGTTTACCAACGCGAGCGGCAGCGGTGGTTGTGCTCGCGGATCACGACTGGCTCGGAGCGGTAAATGACGGTCTGCGGGTAGTAGGTCGGGCGCATTTGCTGGTAGGGCTGCATGTAGACGGTCTGTGGCCGGGAATAAACAACTGTGGGGCGCGAGTAGTAGACCGGGGCGGGGGCGACATACGCGGGAACGGAATAAACCGGCGCGCAAGCTTGCCTGCCTTGGTTATAGTAAAAGCCGGAGCCGTTGCCGAGTTGGAAACCCCAAGAATTGGCGTGAGCTGCGGAGCCGAGTCCGAGGGCGGTGGTGATGATGGTGAGGAGGATGAGTTTTTTCATAGTTGGTGGTGGTTAAACTTTCGGGAAAATCCTACGCGAGGAGATTTGGGTCGTCAAATCGGAGGCGTTGGAAACCAATGTTTTGCAATTCATTTTCAGCCGTTCAGGGGTGGTAATTTGCCGTTCGATCCTCGAAATCGACCGCTCGCCGGGAATATGAAAATCGGTGTTTTTTGAAAGCGGAACCAGAAGGTTTAACCACAGAGGACACAGAGAACACGGAGGGAGGTAGAGTAACCGAAGGTTGGCCCGAAGGGCGAAGGAGCGGGCGCGACTGAGTCAAAGAACACGGAGGGTGAATGGATCATTTCAATGCGGGCGGGATAAGAGCAGTGGGCATGCTTTTTTTTAAAATCCATGCGGTGAATCGAACCATTATTCGCCGCAGATTTGCGTGGAATGAGTCCGGGGTTAAATTTCCTTTGAGGATAATTCTTGGCGGATTTCTGCCAGCGTGAGGCGATCGCTTTGCAATTCACGGATCCGTTGCACCCGATCCGCCGCCTCGGGTTCAAAGAGTTGATACCCCGCCTCCGTCGTGTCCGCTGGTTCCAGCAGGCCCTGCTTCATCCAGTGCCGCAATGTGGCAAGGGTCTCGCCGGTTTTTTTGGCCAGATCCCCGATGCGAAGGAGGTCCGACGAGGCGACGGCATTCGGCTGCTCACCGCCCAGAGCTTGGAAGTAGATCGCAAACGACCGCTCCACGCTCCGGGAAATGATTTTTAAGTAGTCCTCCTTGCTCCCCCCCAGTTGGGCTTTTTCGAGGGATTTCAAATAAGGAATCCGGTCCCTTGTCCGGATCAAGGCCGGGGGATAGCCGTTCTGAAGAAGAATCAGGTTCATCAGCAATCGCGCCGTTCGGCCATTTCCATCGATGAACGGATGGATCGTTACCAAGCGATAGTGGGCTTCGGCGGCGATTTCGACCGGGTGGCTCCCAGCCATCGCAAGCAAATCCCTGAAAAACTCGGCCATCCATGCTGACACCTTGGCCGGGTTCGGCAGGACGACTCTCGAACCCGAAATCCGGACCGGGATCGACCGATAGCGCCCCGCATTTGCATCATCGATGCCCCGAAGAATCATGGCGTGAAGGTCCAACAGAATATGCTCCCTGAGGCTCGCGACCGGCGAACGCGCGATCTCCAGCACCTTGCGTAGCGCGGCCGCATGGTTTGTGGCCTCCAGATGCTCCGCCAGCGACTTCCCGCCCACCGTCAAGCCCTTCTCCACCACCACGGCCGTCTCAAGTCGGGTCAGCGTATTGCCCTCCAAAGCATTGCTTGTATAGGTCAGTTCGATCAAAAACCACTGCTCCAGGTTTTTGAGAACTTCCGGAGGCAGGGGGCGAGATTCATCGAGCCGCCGTTTTTTCTGGGTCAGGGAATCAAGATTCATGGATAAACCATAAACCATCACCTAATGGTTTCAATCATTTTAATGAGGGGGAAGGCGCGCTGGGGGCGTTCTCACCACGGATTTGGAACAATCACTGTGACGGGATTACCATAGGCATCGTAGCCGGGAACCGCGGCCGGGTAGTTGTTGCCCCGCTGTCCAGAATACATGGGCGGGATGCCTTGATTCGGCGCGCCGCCGTGATCGACCAATTCATAGGAATCGTATTCGCCATCCGGGCCGCTGGATCCACCTCCGGAGTGCCGTGGGCCAGGGTGGAAGGTGCCGGGATTGCCGAACTGCACGAACTCGCGTTGTGGTGCGCAGGCACAAACCAAAGCCGCCCCTCCGACGAGGCTGAAGATTTTCGCGGAGCGCAGAAGAAGACCAGTGTTCAAGGTTTCCATTCTCTCAACAATTTAAGTGAGAATGTGTGAGGTTTTGTGAGATTATCCAAGCAGTTTTTCAATTTGCCTCTCCGCGAAAAATGACACTTGACAGTATCAATGCCGTATTGCAGCTTTGCTGCATGACTGCCATTCCAATTTCCAAGCGAGGCACCATCACTTTGCCGCCGGAGGTTCGGCGGGCGTTGGGGTTGGATGCCGCTGCAAATCCCATGATGTTATTGGAGTTGCGGAATGGCGGAGTTTTCTTGCAACCCGCCGAGGCCATGCCCGTGCGCGATATTCCGCTGGAGACCCTGCAACAATGGATCTCGGAGGACGAACGCGGAGCGGAGAGTTTTTGGGAAAAAGCAGGCAAGGCGTGAGGGTTTTTCTCGACAGTAGCGTCATTCTCTCGGCTTGCAGGTCGGAACGATCGCTCTCCCGTCTGATCACGGTCATCGCTTCCGAGCGCAGGTGGGAATTGGTTTCCGCGGCGTATTGTCGGGCGGAAACGATCAAAAACCTCGCCAAATTTCCGAATCAAGCCTCCGCGCACTGGCAGGATTTGCAAGCCCGCATCGAGTGGGTTCCGAATGCCCTCACCACGCAGCGCCCTCTGCTCCTGACGGCCTCTAAAGACAAACCCGTGCTGATTTCCGCGCTTGCGGCCCAGTGCCTAGAGCTTTTGACCTTGGATAGCGGGGATTTCGGCATCGTGCTGGGGACAGAAGTTTACGGCATGCGTGTCAGCACACCGAGGGATTTCCTGGTTCACGCCGGCTTGGGGTAAAGTGGCGGCGAGTTTGGTTACCGCCATTTGTTTTGAAATCGGGGGAAGAGTCTGGCGGCTCGCTGAACAGGCGAAAAATAGGTGCAGCATAAAATTTTGTTTGAGTTTGGCATTTGTTGTGCAAATGATGTGCCTATGCAAATGATCGCTTCACGAGAATTGAGTTCCAAGCCAGGTGCGGTTTTGTCCAGAGTGGCCTCGGAGGGGACGATGGTTGTGACGCGGGATGGCCGGCCGATGGCGATTCTGACGCCGACCTCCCCGGAATCCTTGGTGGAGGATTTGCAGGAGATTGCCTTTTCAAAGGCTCGGCGCGCCGTGCGAAACCTGCGTGCCGGAGCTGGCGAGGCGGGTGTTGATTCGCTTTCGGCTGAGGAGATTGAGAAAGAAATCCAAGCGGTGCGGAATAGCGCGAAATGATCTCTCGGCGGGATTGGGTGCTGGATACCAATGTGCTGGTCTCTGGGCTTCTCTCGGCCAAGGGGCCGCCTGGGAGGTTGATTGACGCGATCCTTGCGCAAAGGTTGGTCATCGCATTCGATGACAGAATCCTCTGCGAATACAGGGAGGTGCTTTCGCGTCCGAGGTTTTCATTCAAAGCGGCCGATGTTGCCGCGTTTTGGGAGATTCTGCCTTTTCAAACGCACCTTGTGGCGATGCCAATGGAGGGGCTGGAAGCAAGCGACGCATCGGATACCAAATTTCTCGAGGTGGCCGCTGCGACCGAGTCGAAAATCCTTGTGACTGGCAATGAGCGCCACTACCCGGAAAAAACTCGGGGAGTGGTCAGGATTCTTTCCCCGAGAGAAGCCTTTGAGCTGCTTGTCTGAAGCCACAATAGAACGCCCCAGCCTTCATGATCTTTACCACACCTTCCACCAAGGGGCGGATTCCTCGGGCTTGGCATCGCCTTGCGCGGTTCCTGTAGCGGAATCCGGAACGGATTTCGATCCGTCAGCATTGAAGGCGAGGAGGTTTTCGGTGGAGCGGTCGAGCTTCATGCGGCCGCTGGTGGCTTTGGTGATTTCCTGTCCCAGGCCCATGTTGTCGAGGCGGGTCTCCACATCCAGCACGCTGATGCCTCGTGAATCATACTCACGCAACCAGACGGCGCTGATTTTATCGGCTTCCGAGAGGTTTGTGCGGATTTTTTGGAAATCATCTGCAGTGATCCCCGAGAACTCCAATCGCTTCACGCTGCCGAGGTCGGTTTCGGTGACCCAGCGGGCGATAATTTTGCCAAGGATGGATGGCACTCCATCGGTTTGTTCGGGACGCAGGGCGCGTTCCAAAGCGTCATTTTCAGCATCGGGTATTTCCAAAAGAGGGCTGCCGATTTCACGCAGGCT
This sequence comes from uncultured Spartobacteria bacterium, assembly GCA_937919825.1. Lineage (GTDB taxonomy): Bacteria > Verrucomicrobiota > Verrucomicrobiia > Chthoniobacterales > Terrimicrobiaceae > UBA967. Next base: position 58,159 of record CALFPA010000123.1, read on the forward strand.
GGCAAGCGAGTCGCTCACAACAATATCACCGGTATCCGCTCGAACCGCCCTGAGAGTGCCTCTGGTGGCAAAGACATTTTGTGGCGGATTGCCGTGCAAGGTCTGGCGGCCAGTGTGACGCAGGGAGAGAACGCCAAGAATCAAGAAATCACAGGGAGCTTCTGTCGGAACCGTCTGGATTTGCAAATCACGCGCAGCCTCTTCAAGGAGCAGGGAAGCCTGTCTTCCGGCTGGACCATCGATTCGCACAGATAGGCGTGGGGAGTTTTTGCGGAGCAGAAGTTCTCGCATTGCGAGAGAGTTTTTGGCATTCGGCGATCCTTTCTCTACTTCGGCGGAAAGCTTCACGCGGTAGATGCCATCGGCTCCGAGACGGGAGTCCAGCACCTTGTAGGATTTCACATGGCCGAATGCAGACCCCAGCACACGATCAAACTCCAGAGTGAAATTGCTGGTGCCCGAGGATCCGAGCACATCTAGCCCTGTGCCTTGTCGCACGGCCTCGCGGAGGGCATCCGCTAGGGCGATTTCGCGAGCATTTGGCAAGTCGCCTGCGGCCCGTCCTTCGGCATCAACCGCGGCTGCTTGGATTTGACCACCGAGGACACTGAGAACACAAAGATGGAAAATAAGTTTTTTCATTGATGGGGTTGGTTTGGGGACGATGACAGGCTGGGGGCGGTCTCCAGGAGTCGGAGAAATTGGCCGACGAAAGGAAGCGGCAGCGAGACGAGTTTGGACGGCGCTCCAGCGGCCTCGACGAGGGCCACCGAGGGCTTGTCGGTGTTGAATCTGAGCGCAGCGGGGGAGTTTTTTTCAGTAAGGAAGAGTTGGAGCGATTTGAGGCGTCCGGTTTTGCCAGCTTTCACCTCCACAGGGAGAATCCCGCCTCCCATTTGCACCAAAAAATCCACCTCGGCTGTGGAGTTCGGGCTCTCGCGCGTCCAGTAGAACACCTCGGGTTTTGTCCACGGATCTCCAATGTGGAGCAGGTTCTGGGCGATCGCCTGTTCACAGAGCGCGCCACGGTTGACCAAAAAGTGTTCATCCAGTTTTTCGAAGGTGTCTATCTTCAGCCCCAAGGCCCTGCTGACCAGCCCTACATCCAAGAAGAACACCTTGAAGTTCCGGTCATCCGCCTCGGCGCCGAGAGGCAGACCATTTCCATGGCAACGCCGCACTTTGTGAAACACCCTCGCCAGACACAGTAAATGCAAAGCCTCGCCGAGATTCTTCGAGCGCTCGACGGGGTCCACCTCGCTGAATTTGAACTTCCGCCCCAGCATCGCCGGCACGCGGGCGAACAAACGATCCATCCTAGGCTTCTGCACCCGCCGCGCGTATTTTTGAAAGTCATCTTGATAGGTCGCCAGGATCGACTCCTGCACCCGCGCGCAGTCGCGGTAAGAGCCGGTTTCGGCAAAAACCGCCACCGCCTCTGGCATTCCACCCACTACGAGATATTGCCTGAAAGCGGCGATCAAGTCCTCATGGAGAGCCACCGGATAGTTTTCACCCCAACGCCATCCTGCCATCCACGAGATCAGCCCCGCGCGGCCAGTGGCTTCCAGGAATTCCTCAAATACCAACGGCCCCAGATGCAGATACTCGATCCTCCCCACAGGCATCGAGAACGCATGGTCCTCCAAGAGCAAGTCCAGCAACGAACCCGCCGCCAGGACATGCAGCCCCGGCAATTCCTCGTGAAAATAACGCAACTTCGCGAACACCTCCGGCGCCGCTTGAATCTCGTCGAGAAAAAGCAGCGTTTTTCCCTCCACCACCGGCACGCCGTATCTGGCCTCCAGCAGTCGCACGGTTTCCTTCACCGATGCCCCGGAAAAAAGCCCCGCGAGCGAGGCATCCCGCTCAAAATTCAACTCCAAGATACCCTCAAAAGCCTCCTCCGCCAGCGCTCGGGCCAAATGCGATTTTCCCACCTGCCGCGCACCACGCAATACCAAAGGCTTGCGGCCAGATCGAGTCTTCCACTTCAGCAATTCATCAAGTGCCTTTCGTTTCATTTATGCTATTTTAGCAGGCAATAATAGTCTGTATAGTGATATTTTATTGTTTTATTTTATCTCGCAGATTAGGATTTGAGCACCGAGGGTGTGAAAAATTCGGGCAATCTTCGCCGATAATCAACCGCTGAATGATGGTTTTCAGAAAAACACCTCACCAAGGATTCGGAATAATCATCGTTTGTCGGTTGCCGTTTTGATCATAGGTATCCACGGCTCTGGGATAGCCTCCATTGTTGTATCCTCCATACCCTGGTTGCCTCGCATCATAATACATCGGGGTATCTGGAGATATTGATGGCGTGGAGTTGCGGTGCCCATACCCCCGCTGGTGCGCCCCGGAATACATCGGAGCAATGCCTTGGTTAGGGACGCCTCCGTTGTCCACGAGCTCGTAGGAGTCGTATTCGCCCTCGGGTCCGCTGAACTGGCTTCCTGAATGCTGTGGTCCGGTGCGAAATGTGCCGGCATCACCGAAAGCAACAAACTCACGCTGTGGGGCGCAGGAGCAAAGCATCAGCGAAATAGTGAATATAATAAGCGCCTGTTTCATTTGCTCAAAATTAGCCTTAGAAAAACTCCTGTAAAAAATCTTTTGAATCAAATTCATAAAGTTAGTGTTTGATTTTTCATTGCAAATGCTTGGAAGTGTTTTGTTATTCGAGTTGGTTCTTGTGAGATTCGTAATCCAGCGGGGATATATAGTTGGGAGTTGAGTGTAAATGCTGCTGCTCAGGATCGGACATCTGGTTGGAAGAGCCGTATCAACCGATCCTGCCCCATGGCTGCTGAGACACGATCAAACCCATCTTGGCCGA
>CALFPA010000124.1 GCA_937919825.1 uncultured Spartobacteria bacterium
AAATCCTGTGGCGCGCGGTGGTCGGTGGGTCGGCCCATGTCGAGCGACACGAGCTCGCCCTCGAGCTTGGCGACGATCACGCCGGCCTGCGTTTCGAAGCTCACTGACTCGGGTTTTTCCGGCATGAGGCGGGCGGAAAAGCGCGCGAAGCATCGAGCGCCATTGCCGCACATTTCGGCCTCGCCGCCATCGGCATTGTAGTAGCGCATGCGGAAGGCGGCCTGGCCCTCGGCGGGTTCGATGGCGAGAAGGCCGTCGGCCCCCACGCCGCGATGGCGGTCGCACAGGCGGGCGATGGTTTTTCCATCCAGCGAAAATTGGCGCGTGCGGTTGTCGATCACAACGAAGTCGTTTCCCGCGCCGTTCATTTTGGTGAAGCGAAGTTCCATGAAGGGGGTGACATCTAGCGGCCCGCAAGCCTCCGCGCAATCGGCTTAGTTGAAATCGATGCTTAGGCCGTTGAGTCCCTCTTGGAGAATTTGGCCGCCGATTTCGGATTCATAGTCGACATATTCTCGCTCGGGAACGGCAGTTTCCGTTGGAGCCATAACGCGCGAGGTTCCTGCAAAGGCGCCGACTTTTTGGCGGATGGCATTGGCTTGAAGGCGGCGCAGGCCGTTCTTGAAGGACTTCGCGCGGGAGGCGTCGGGGTAATCGGCCGGCATGCCGAAAGCGCGGGCATGGCCGGAACGGACGAGTTCCTCGGCGAGGTTTTTTTTGCCCACGAGGATGACGGCGTAGTTTCGCGGTTGCCGGGAATTTCCACGAGCATCCTCCCATTTCGTTAGGACCGTGAACTGACCCGCGAGGAATTTTTTAGAGAATTCCTTGGCTTTCTCCCCGGCCGCAACCACGGCGGTGTCTTTCGCAAGGCCGAAATCCTCCATCTGGTCGGCGATGCGCTTGGGAAATGAGGTGTCGGTCTCCGGGCAATCCACGAAATAAAGCCGAAAAATGTGGTTTTTCCGTTCGTGGAGGACATGGAAACTATCGCCATCCATGTATTGATCCGGCGCGAGGCGGCATTTTTCCAGCGTCTGCCACTCGCCGGCTGCGGCATTTCCAAGAACGAGAAAAAAGCAAACGATGACTGCGTGGGGAGGTTTTCTAAACATGAGGCGCTCGAAATCTGAGTGAACCATTTCTCGTTATCAACTCGCAATTTTCCTGCATCTGGAGCCCTTTCGCAGTCGAATAGTTAGCAGTAAAAATTATTTACTTCTCTAGTGCTGGTGCAACTCTACCCACTCAAATAAATGTCGAAAGCACCGAAAGACATCTTTCAGAAGTGTCGCGATTACCGTGACACGGCTGATGCGCGGGCGCAGGGATTCTACCCTTACTTCCGATCCATCGAAGAACCACATGGCAATTATGTGATCTGCGAAGGCGAGCGGAAGATCATGATCGGGTCGAATAACTACCTCGGCCTGGCTCAAGATCCCCGAGTGGTCGAGGCGGCCTGCGAGGCGATTAAAAAATACGGCTCCGGCTGCACGGGATCCCGCTTGCTGAACGGAACGATCAAACTTCATGTGGAGCTCGAGGAGGCTTTGGCGGATTTCCTTGGTCGCGATGCGGCGATTCTTTTTTCGACCGGATTCTTCGCCAATCAAGGCGCCCTTATTGCCCTGACCGAGGATGGCGACGCCATCCTTTGCGATCGGGAAAACCACGCGAGCATCATCGACGGCTGCAATTTCGCCCCTGGAAAGCTGATTCCTTTTCGCCACAACTCAGCCAACTCCCTCGAAAACCGCCTCAAGCGTCTGCCCGATGAAGCGGGGCGCGTCGTAATTCTTGATGGCGTCTTCAGCATGTCGGGCGACATCGCAGAACTTCCCGAAATCAATACCGTCGCAAAACGCCACCATGCCGCGATGTATGTGGACGAAGCCCATTCGCTCGGCGTGCTCGGCCGCCAAGGTCGCGGCGCGGTCGATCATTTCGGTCTCAATGATGAGGTGGAAATCGTCATGGGCACTTTCTCGAAATCGCTCGGCTCGATGGGCGGCTTCATCGCGGGCGATGCCCAGATGATCGAATATTTGAAACACCGCGCTCGGTGTTTGATTTTCACCGCTGCCCTAGCTCCAGCGGTCGTCGGAGGCGTCAAAAAAGCCCTCGAACTCATGCAGGAAGAGACCTGGCGCATTGACCAGCTTTGGAAAAACACCCGCAAGATGCACGAGGGTTTCAAGCGCATTGGATTCAAGATCGGCTCCACGCAGACGCCGATTGTTCCCATCCTCATCGGCAGCGAGGCAAAGGCATTTATTTTCACTCAACGCCTCTTCGAGGAGGGCATTTTTGCCACACCTGCGATCTACCCAGCCGTTCGTTACGGAGAGGCCATCGTTCGCACGAGCTTCATGGCCACCCACACCGACGAGGACCTCGACCGCGTGCTGGAAGTTTTCGAAAAACTCGCCCGTGAATTGGGAACCTTCGACGACCCCGCTTATGCCAACCCCGGCCGCCGCAAAAACATTTTCGATTTCCGATTGCCAGACTCCGTCGAGGAGGAAGCTGTTCGAGAGAACGGCGGAAGCCATTCACAAAACGGATCCGGTCTTCACGCCGCCCTTTCCCGGTAGCATCGCGAAATTTCTCGCGCCGGACTCCACCTTCAACCGGCGGCAAGGCACCATTACAGCTTTTATAGCCGAGCGCGATGGGCGGCCCATCGGTCGCATCGCGGCGATCGTTAACCGATCCCACAACGCCTACCACCAAGACCACACAGGGTTTTTTGGGTTTTTCGAGTGTGTGAATGAACCCGCCGTGGCGCGGGCCCTTTTTGAAAAAGCTACGGCTGTCCTGCGCGCAGCGGGCATGGAGACCATTCGAGGCCCCTACAACCCCAGTATCAACGACGACTGCGGCGTGCTCCTAAATGGCTTCGATAAACCGACCATGATCGGCCTGCCGTGGAATCCCGACTACTACCTGCGCCTGCTCACCGACCTCGGTTTCAACAAAGCCCGCACGCTTTATGTGATGGATCTCCCGATGCACCGCCTCGACCCACCGGAGCGCTTCGTCCGAATCATCGAGCGTCTTAAGAAACGCGCCAATCTCACCATGCGCACCTTCGATCTCCCCAAAATCGAGCAGGAGCTCGAAATCGTCCGCCGCGTTTATAATGCCACACTCGAGCGGAATTGGGGCTTTGTGCCGATCGGCATGGAGGATCTGCTCGATTCCGCCGAGGACATCCGCGCCATTGCTGACCCCCGGCTTCTCCTCATCGGCGAGTCGAACGGTGAATCCGCTGGCGTGGCGATCCTCCTGCCGAACTTCAATGAAATCCTCCATGCCGCGCGAAATACCCCCCACTGGCTCCGGTTGGCTCATATATTTCTTCTGATGAAAACTCGCAAAATCCGGACCTGCCGCCAGACCGTCCTCGGCGTCGTCCCAGAATTTCGCGACCGCGGACTTCACGCCTGGCTCGTCCATGAGCAATTCCGCGAAGCCAAGCGACACCACACTCACGCCACCCTTGGCTGGCTCGAGGACACCAACGCCGAAATCATCGAAATCTGCCGTGTCGTCGGCGGCGAAACCGACCGTGAGTGGGGAATTTTTGAAAAGCCGATCGACGCCTGATTTTTTCGTCCGTCTTTTCTCTTGTCACTCCCCCGCCCCCATCGAATGCTGATCCACTCTTTTTATGCCGAATACTATTCTCGTTGGCGCCCAGTGGGGCGATGAAGGAAAAGGAAAAATCATCGATTTCCTCACGGATGAAGCCGATGTCGTCGTCCGCAGCCAAGGCGGCAACAACGCCGGCCACACCATCGTCATCGAAGGCGAAAAATATGTCCTCCACCTCATTCCCTCCGGCATCCTCCGCAAGTCCAAGACCTGCGTGATCGGCAACGGTGTCGTCCTCGACCCCGTCTCGCTCGTGGGCGAAATTCAAGGACTCCAAGAGCGCGGCGTCAAAGTCGGAAAAAACCTGCTCATTAGCGATTCCGCCCACCTCGTCCTCCCCTACCACCGCATCCTCGATGGTCTCCGCGAAAGTCAGAAGGGCGGCAAAAAAATCGGCACCACCAAGCGCGGCATCGGCCCCGCCTACGCCGACAAGGCCTTCCGCACCGGTCTCCGCACCGGCGACCTCCTCAAGCCCGACCTCTTTGCCGAAAAACTCACCAAGCGCATCAAGGAAAACAACGCCGTCATCAAGGGACTCGGCGAAAAGCCGCTGAGCCCGAAGGAAGTCGTGGAGGAATGCCTCGCCGCCGGCCAAATCCTCGCTCCGTTCATTACCAACACCGTCGTCTTCCTCCACGGCGCGCTGGCCGCAAAAAACTCGAACATGCTTTTCGAGGGCGCGCAGGGAACTTTTCTCGATATCGACCACGGCACCTACCCCTATGTGACCAGTTCGAACACCACCTCCGGCGGCGCCTGCACCGGCAGCGGCGTCCCTCCGAACCGCATCGATCATGTCATGGGCGTCCTCAAAGCCTACACGACCCGCGTCGGCGAGGGCCCCTTCCCCACCGAGGATTCCGACCTCTCGAACCGTTTCCACGCCATGGGCCGCGAGTTCGGCGCCACCACCGGCCGCGCCCGCCGCTGCGGTTGGTTCGATGCTGTTTCGACCCGGTATTCCGTTATGATCAATGGCATCGATCAGCTCGCGATCACGAACCTCGATGGACTCGATGAGGCCGAGTGGATCAAGGTCTGCGTCGGCTATCGCATCGGCTCGAAGAAACTTGATTTCCCGCCCACCGATTCCGAGGAGCTCGCGCTCTGCAAGCCCGTCTACATCGATATGCCCGGCTGGCGCAAATCCACCGAGAACGCCCGCGAGTTTTCCGACCTGCCTCAAAAAGCCCGCAACTATGTGAAAAAAATCGCGGGCCTCGTCGGCGCCAATCTCTCGATCGTGAGCATCGGGCCAGGCCGCGAGCAAACCATCCGTCTCTGAGAAAACACGTGAGCGCCGTTGTCCCCAAACATGTCGCCATTATTATGGACGGCAACGGCCGTTGGGCCCAGCAGCGCGGCCTCCCGCGCATCGCGGGCCACGAGGCGGGCTCAAAGTCCATCGAGCGCTGTGTCCAGGCCTGCCTCGACACCGGCGTTCAATACCTGACGCTCTACGCCTTTTCCTCGGAGAACTGGAAACGCCCGGCCTTGGAGGTCAACGCCCTCATGCTCCTGTTGGAAAATTTCCTCAACCAAAAGCGCGATGAAATGGTCCGTGAGGGCATCCGCCTCCACCACATCGGCCGCATCCAGGAACTCCCCTCCGTCTGCCAGCGCAAGCTTCGCGAGGTGATGGAAGCCACCGCGTCGAACACCAAGCTCCACTTCGTCCTCGCCCTGAGCTACAGCGGCCGCGCCGAGATTGTTGATGCTGTGAAATCCCTCGTCTGCGACACCGCCGCAGGCACCGTGAGCGAAGCTGACATCACGCCCGAGTTGATCGCCTCGCGCCTGAACACTGCCGGGATGCCCGACCCCGACCTCCTCATCCGCACCTCCGGAGAGATGCGCATTTCGAATTTTCTCCTCTGGCAACTCAGCTACACGGAAATCCATGTGACAAAAAAATTCTGGCCCGATTTCCAGCGCGAGGACTTCCTCGCCGCGCTCGAGGACTACGCCGGTCGCTCCCGCCGCTTCGGCGGCGTCTGATCCCCTACCCGCACTTTCCGCTTTCTCGCCTTGGGCGAACCCGATTGAATCCCGCGCCATGTCTGAATTGTCCAAGGCCTACGAGCCCCAGTCCGTCGAAGAAAAATGGTATTCCCACTGGATCGAGCGCGGCCATTTCACTGCCGACCCCGCCTCGCCGAAGCCCGCCTACTCGATCGTCATCCCGCCGCCGAATGTCACCGGCGTCCTCACGCTCGGCCATGTGCTCAACAACACACTCCAGGACATCCTCGCCCGCCACGCCCGCCAAACCGGCCATGAAGTCCTTTGGCTCCCCGGCACCGACCACGCCGGCATTGCCACGCAGACCGTCGTCGAGCGCAAGCTCCGCAAGGAGGAAAAGAAAACCCGCCACGACCTCGGCCGCGACGAGTTCCTCAAGCGCGTCTGGGAGTGGAAGGACAAACACGGCGGCATCATCATCAAACAGCTCAAAAAACTCGGCTGCTCCTGTGATTGGACCCGCGAACGCTTCACGATGGACGACGCCTACGCGCGCAAGGTGCAGGAGGTTTTCGTCGATCTCCACGCGAAGGGGATGATCTACCGCGGCAAGCGCATGGTGAATTGGTGCCCCGTCTCACTCACTGCGCTCAGCGACGAGGAAGTCATTCCGAAAACCCAGAAATCCTTTTTCTACCACTACCGCGTCGAGGTCGTGGAAAAACCCGGCACCTTCCTCGAGATCGCTACGACCCGCCCCGAAACGATCATGGCCGACACCGCCGTGGCCGTGAATCCCAAGGACCCCCGCTACGCCGCCCTCATCGGCCTCCATGTCCGCCGTCCCCTCCCCGCCAATGTCGAAGCCCTCCTCCCTATCATCGGCGACGAGGCGGTTGATTTCGAATTCGGCACCGGCGTCCTGAAAGTCACGCCCGCGCACGACAAGACCGACTATGACATCGGCCTCCGCCACAACCTCCCCGTCATCGACATTTTCAACCCCGACGCGACCTTGAACGAACTGGCCGGGGAGGAATTCGCTGGTCTCGACCGGTTCGAAGCCCGCACCGAAGCCGTCGCCAAGCTCACGGAACTCGGCCTCCTCGTAAAAGAGGAACCCCACGAAAACAATGTCGGCTTCAGCGAACGCGCCGATGTGCCGATCGAACCCCGCCTCTCCGAGCAGTGGTTCCTCAAATACCCGAAAACCGCCGAGTCCCGCGACGCCGTCCGTAACCACCTCATCCGCTTCTTCCCCGACCGCTGGGAAAAGGTCTACGACCACTGGCTCGAAAACATCCAAGACTGGTGCATCTCCCGCCAGCTGTGGTGGGGCCACCGCATTCCGGTTTGGTATCGAAACGACGAAGTCCTCTGTCAGATCGAGTCCCCCGGCGAGGGCTGGGTGCAGGATTCCGATGTGCTCGACACCTGGTTCTCCTCGTGGCTCTGGGCCCACGAGACGATGGACGCCGCCGCACTCAAAAAATTCTTCCCGACCAGCGTGCTCGTCACCGGTCCCGACATCATCTTTTTCTGGGTCGCCCGCATGATCATGGCGAGCCTCGAATACACCGGCCAAATTCCCTTTCGCGATGTGTATTTCACCGGAATCATCCGCGACAAACAGGGTCGCAAGATGTCGAAAAGCCTCGGCAACTCCCCCGACCCGCTCGATCTCATTGCAAAGTTCGGCGCGGACGGGATTCGCTTTGGCCTCCTGCGCATCGCACCGCAGGGGCAGGACATCAAATTCGACGAGCAGCAAATCGTCGAAGGCCGCAACTTCTGCAACAAGCTCTGGAACGCATGCCGCTTCCGGCAAATGCAGGGTTCGCTCGACCCACAAGCCGATCCCTCGAAACACGAACTCTCCCTCTTCGCCCAAGACCTCCTCGCCCGACTCGACGCGACCATCCGCCGCGTCAACGAAGGCTACGAGGCCTACAAATTCAGCGACATCGCCCAGGCACTCTACGATTTCGTTTGGGGAGATTTCTGCGACCGCTTTATCGAAGTCGCCAAATCCGATTTCGCCGCCGACTCCCCCCGCCGCGCCGGAACGCTCGCGACTCTTGACTACACGATTAAACGCATCCTTCAACTCCTCCACCCCTACGCGCCATTCATCACCGAGGAACTCTGGAGCGGCCTCGGCTTCGGCAGCGATAGCATCATGTTCAGCGGTTGGCCCGAACCCTCCGCCTTCGCTGCCGATCCACGCTCCGAAGCCGTCTTCGCGGCCGTCTCCACCAGCCGCAACCTCCGCGCGACCTACGGCATCCAAGGCAATCGCCGCCTGCCGTGGCAACTCGCCCCCGCCGCCGATTGGGTAAAAGACGAACTCCCCGTTCTCACGAACCTTCTCTACGCCGAATCGATCACGATTTGCGAAAAAGCTCCCGTCGGCCACGCCGCCTGCCCGACCGATCTCGGCACGATCTACCTCCCGCTCGAAGGTATCATCGACGCCGCCACCGAAGCCAAACGCCTCGACGGCGAAATCCGAAAAGTCGAAGCCGAGAGCGAAAAAGTGGCCAAAAAGCTCTCGAGCGAAACGTTCGTCCAAAACGCCCCCGCCGAAGTCGTCGCCGACCACCGCCAGCGCCAACAAGACTGGCTCTCGAAACTCGCAGAACTTCAAAAAGCCAGGGCGTCCCTTGGTTGATCCAGTGATTTCACTGACACAGGTTTTATGGATCCACTTTCTGCGAAACTTTTGCGCTCTTTCAGTGTTTGATATGGCATGAAGAATGAGTTTCCCGAAAATGACGGCCTGTGGAATTTGCTGGGACAGGCCAGCCAGCACCAAGCCTCGCCCTTCTTTTCGCGCAATGTGCTCCGATCCATCCGCCAGTCCGCTCAGGCTCCGTCGCCTTGGTTTATTCCACGCTGGCTTGCGCCGGCGGCCTTCGCGGCGCTCATCTTGGGTTTTGTTTTCGCTCTGAACCAATCCCCTTCCGGCCAAGCGGCATCTTACCTGCCAAGTGATCTCGCGAGCTACATCGATGAGGCCGCCGGTCTCTACCAAATCGTCCCACTCACTGAATTCACGCCCGCCCATTTGGCAGGGCTCTGACCCCGCCTCCGTATTGGGGGAGAAAACCTGATTTCTTCTCGGGCCTACCCCTGCCCACCATCTTCTCAAAAGGCTACGCAGTTTTAATTGCAAGTTTTTTGCATTTTTAATTGATCGAGGCCCATCGTCTCTATTAATGCAAATTATATGCAATTAAGAGATGGCTCTCGAAACCCCGTCAAACCGGCATCCCCGCTTTTCAAAAAGCTTCCTGTCACCGTTCTCTCTGGCTTCCTCGGCGCCGGAAAAACCACGCTTCTCAACCATGTCCTCAACAACCGCGAAGGCCGCCGCGTGGCGGTCATCGTGAACGACATGAGCGAAGTCAACATCGACGCGGAACTCATCCGCGACGGGGGCGCTGAGCTCAGCCGGACGGAAGAAAAACTCGTCGAGATGACGAATGGCTGCATCTGCTGCACCCTGCGCGACGACCTGCTCAAGGAAGTATCGCGCCTCGCCGAGGAGGATCGGTTCGACTACTTGCTCATCGAGTCCACAGGCGTCTCCGAACCGCTCCCCGTCGCACAGACTTTCACTTTTGCCGATGAAGAAGGAAAGAGCCTCCAGGAAGTCACGCGCCTCGACACGATGGTTACGGTCGTGGACGCCTCAAATTTCCTCGAGCACTACGAGGCCGGCGAATCACTGAAGGAGAAAAACGCCGCCCTCGGCGAAGAGGACGAACGCACCATCTCCGACCTTTTTATCGATCAAGTGGAGTTCGCCGATGTCCTCCTCATTAACAAAACCGATCTCATCGACCAAGAGCAACTCGAGGAACTCCGCGCCATCCTGCAACACCTCAACCCCGGCGCGGAAATCATCGAAAGCACCCGCGGCCGCGTAGATCTCGCCAGCATCCTCGACACCCGCCGCTTCGACATGGAAAAAGCCCAAGCCTCCGCAGGCTGGCTCCGCGAGTTGAACAACGAGCACACGCCCGAGACCGAGGAATACGGTATCGGCAGCTTCGTCTTCCGCGCCCGCCGCCCCTTCCACCCACAGCGCTTCTGGGATTTCATCCACACCGAGCGCCCGGGGCTTCTTCGCTCGAAAGGCTACTTCTGGCTCGCCAGCCGCAACACCATGATCGGCCTCTGGTCCCAAGCCGGAGGCAGCGCCGAATACCGCCCCGCCGGCTTCTGGTGGGCCGCAGCGCCGAAATCCAGTTGGCCCGATGACGACGACACCTGGCGCTCGATCATGAAAGATTGGCAGGAACCCCACGGCGACCGCCGCCAGATGCTCGTCTACATCTGCCAAGACCTCGAAAAGGAAAAACTCCTCGCCGAGTTGGAATCCTGCCTGCTCGACGACCGCGAACTCGCCATGGGCGAGGAGAAGTGGGCCAAGTTCCGCGATCCGTTTCCAGAGTGGGTTGTTCAGCCAACAGACCACCAACACGAACATTGAACCAACGAATATGATGAACACAAATCGCACGCCAGTCACCGTCCTCACGGGATTCCTCGGAGCCGGAAAAACAACACTTCTCAACCACATTCTCACCGCGAACCACGGCAAACGAATTGCCGTGATCGAAAACGAATTCGGTGAGATCGGCATCGACCACGAGCTCGTCATCGATGCCGAGGAGGAGATTTTCGAAATGAACAACGGCTGCATCTGCTGCACCGTGCGCGGGGACTTGATTCGTATCCTCGGCCGCCTTGGAAAGATGCGAGATAAGTTCGACCATATCCTCATCGAGACCACCGGCCTCGCCGATCCGGGACCTGTCGTTCAGACCTTCTTCGTCGATCCCGAAGTGGGTGAAAAATTCCATGTCAACGCGGTGGTCACACTCGTGGATGCCAAGCACATCTGGCAGCACCTCGACGACTCCGACGAAGCCAAGGAGCAAGTCGCCTTTGCCGATGTCATCATCCTCAACAAAACCGACCTCGTTCCCACTGCGGACCTCGATCGCCTCGAGGCCCGCATCAAGGGAATGAACGGCGTCGCCCGTTTCCACCGCACCCGAAATGCGGTGATCGAGATCGACAAGGTCCTCGATGTCGGAGGCTTCAATCTCGAGAACGCCATGAGCATCGATCCCAAGTTTCTCGAGCCGGAATACCCGTTCGAATGGGGTGGAATCTTCGAACTTCCCGCTGGCGAGGTCAGGCTGGAAGCGCATCAGCAGCCAGACCCCTCGATGAAAATCTGCTGGGTTCCTGTCGAAGCCGCCACCGAAGAGGCGATGGCCAAGGCGCGAGAGAGGGTCGTCCGCGCCTTCTCGGAAGAATCCCCCGAGGCCGCTCCAGGAGCCCGACTCGCCTGCGATGCAGCCTGTCGCGACCTGATCCTCGCCGGGGATTCTATGACCTGGCACCTCGTGGTTCCGAAAGTGGGATTCTACGCGGCCTTCACCGAGCATTACCCGGAGGAGCTCGATTTTCGCGTTTGCCCTAGCGACGCCGTCGAACCGCTTCTCGCCGTCGCCTACAAGCCCGACCATGAGCACGATGACACCGTGACCAGCGTGGGCATCGAGTCCGACCGGGCCTGCGATCCGCGCAAACTCAACGACTGGCTTTCCAAACTCCTCCGCGAGCAGGGCAATGACATCTTCCGAATGAAGGGCGTCATTTCCCTCGAGGGGAATCCGAACCGCGTCATCTTCCAAGGTGTGCACATGCTATTCGACGCCGCCGATGGAGGCCCGTGGGGAGAGCGTCCGCGCAAAAACAGCCTCGTCTTCATCGGCCGCAACCTCGACCGCGAATTCCTCACAAACGGCTTCCAGTCCTGTCTCGCTTGATGACCAACCCAAACGAACACACATCATGAAAAAAAACATCACCTCCTCGCTCCTCGCCTTCGCCACACTCGCTGTGGCCATGGCCCAGTCACCGGCTCCCGAGGCCGAAAAGCTCAATATCGTCACCAGCTTCCTGCCAGTCCAATCGCACACCCTCGCCATCGCCGGCGACCACGCGAATGTGAAGCAATTGCTGGCCAAGGACACCGGTCCGCATGATTTCCAACTTACCCCGGCGGATGTCAAAAAACTCTCCGATGCCGACCTGCTTATTATCAACGGTGCGGGCATCGAAGAATGGCTGGGCGAACTGATCAAAAAGTCGGGAAACAAAAACCTCGTCGTCGTCGATACCTCGAACCGGATCAAACTCGTCGAAAGCGCCGAGGAGATTGAGATTGGGCACTCACACTCCCACGCGCATGATCACGACCACGGCGACGGAGCAAATCCCCACATCTGGCTCGATCCTGTGATCGCAAAAAAACAAGCCGCCAACATCGTGGCCGCGCTTCAAAAAGCCGATCCCCCCAACGCCTCCGCTTACGCTCAGAATGGCAGGGCCTATGAGGCCAAACTCTGGGCCCTCGACTCCGACTACCGCTCGACCCTGGCTCCGCTTCCGAACAAGAACCTCGTAACCTTCCACGACGCCTTTCCGTATCTGGCTGCTCGCTACCAGCTGAACTATGTCGGCGCCATCTCGGAATTCCCCGAGAAGGATCCAACGCCGAAGCAACTCGCCGCCCTCATCGACAAAATCCGCAGCCTGAAAGTGGGTGTCCTTTTCGCGGAGAACGGATACGCCCCCGGACTCCTGAAAAAAATTGCTAGCGAGACAGGGGCTAAGGTTTCCGAACTCGACACACTCGAGGTCGGACAAGGAACTCCCACCGCCTACCTTGACCGCATGGGCGCGAATCTCGAGTCCCTTCGCAGTGCCTTCGGCAAGGGTGATTGATGATTGCTCCCGCTGCTCAATCCTTTCCCGCTGCCATCGGCCGGAAGCCCCTCCTCCAAATCCAAGGGCTTGGAGTGCGCTACGGTTCCCATTGGGCCTTGCGTGATTTCGACCTCGATGTCCACCAAGGCGACATGGTTGGAATCATCGGCCCGAACGGCGGCGGCAAGTCCACCTTGTTCAAAGCGATTCTGGGGCTTGTTCCGCCAACCGCCGGACGCGTGCTCAAACCCTCCGGCGCACTTCGTATCGGCTATGTGCCGCAGCACCTCACTTACGACACCTCGTTTCCCATCACCGTGGGGGAATTTCTCACCGTCAACCACCCAGCGAGGTTTTTCTGGTGCGGCGGAGTAGGTCGAAAACAAAAACGGGAAATCACCGACACGCTCGAGCGTCTGCATGTTGCAGACCTCCTCGGGCAGCGATTGGGAACCCTTTCCGGCGGGCAGTTTCAACGGATTCTGGTCGCCTCCGCTCTCCTTCAAAAGCCAGAGCTTCTCCTCTTGGACGAACCCTCCGCGAGCGTGGATCGACGTGGCAGCGACGACCTCAGCGATATCTTGGAGGAAATCCACCGCGCCACCTCGCTCTCGGTGGTCTTTGTCTCACACGATCTTCACTTTGTAAGCCACCTCGCCAAGAAGGTGTGCTGCCTCAACCAAACCTGCTGCGCCGCGGGTGACCCCGAAACCGTTCTCACCGACCACTTGCTTGCCCAAACCTACGGCACCACCGGGCACACTTGGCGGGGCTTTCAACCCTCAGATCCTCTTTCCCGATGAACCTCTCCGAGATTTGGTCCTACGAATTCATCCGCTACGCGCTCATCTCCGCTTGTATCCTCGGGCCGACCTGTGCCCTTCTCGGCGTCTTTGTCACGCTGCGAGGAATGGCGTTTTTCAGCGACTCCCTCGCGCACTCGGCCGTGACCGGTGTGGCGCTGGGCTTTCTCTTGGAGGAAAAAACCGGCCTCGCGATCGATCCCATGTTGATAGTATTGGCATTCAGTATCGGACTCGCCTCGCTCATGGCGTGGCTTTTTCATCGCACCACCCTTCGGCCGGACACAGTCATCGCCTTTTCGTTTACCGGCAGTGTGGCATTCGGCGTCATCATTATCGCCTGGCTTCAAAAATACCGGCTCCTCGACGGCATTCTTTTTGGAAGCATCTACGCCAACGGTCCGGGGGATATCCTCCGCCAAGCCATTCTGGCTTTAGTTGTCGGCGGATTTCTCCTCCTGCAAATGCGTCCGCTCACCCTCTCGACACTCAACCCAGAACTCGCGCAGACCCGTGGCATCCGCACCGGTTGGCTGAACTACGCCTTTGCGATCCTCATAGCGGCAACGGTCGTCGTTTCGCTTCGAATGCTCGGAGCACTTCTCCTGAGTGCCTTGATTGTGATTCCACCGGCGGCCGCCAAGCTTGTGAGCAACAGCTTTGCCTCGCTCCTGCTGGTCTCCGCCGTCATCGGACTCGCCGCCCCATTTCTCGGCGTTGTGGCCTCCTGCCAACTCGATCTTCCCACCGGTCCGACCATTGTTCTGGCGAATGTGGGTGTGCTGATTTTGTGTTATGCTGCGAGTCTGTTTCTTGGAAATCGCGCCCTGCATCGAGGGGGGCGCCCCCAATGATTTCCGAATGCCCCTCCCAACCCGCCTCCCGGCGGCGGAGCCTCGTGGGGGATCTGTGCAAGGGCGTCACCCAATCCATGGGATTCTGGGGCTGTGATGCCCGCCATCCGGCTGGGAACCTCCTTGTGGCTTCGGGGTTCGAACGATTAGAGAAAAACCCCGCCCTCACTGAAGGCAGCAGTCGCTACCGCAAACCATGGCGCAATGGCTGCATCGAACTGCACAGCTTTTGTGCGGGATGGTATCCAGCCAAGGGAAATGGCGTTGTTTTCATCCGCCACCGCGAACGCCTTTTTTCCTGCACGGCCGGCGATCCTCCCCGACCTGGCAAATACAACGATCGTCTTGCCGGGGGAACGAATGACGACCTTATCCACCTCGCCGCACCCTTTGTGGAATGGATGCTTGCCCACGAGAACTGGATTTCCTCCCGATGCGGACCGTGCTACCGAAGCGCCTGCTGGCACCATGTGCAGACCTTGCCAGGCACCCGTCCATGGCTCGCGCCGCAGGAAGGCGTGTCATGGCTCGAATCCTTTCTTCTCCACCCAAACCGCACCCCGCGCGCCCACGAGTGGGCATTGAGGAGCTTCCGATGATTTCCTGTCCCGCATGTGGATTCGATGAAAGCCGCCTCGCAAAGAGCCTCCGACTTGGGTGTTCCACCTGCTACACAACCTTTGCTCCTCACATCGCCACCTTCCTGCCACGCCTCCATCGGGGAGTCATCCACACCGGCAAAAAACCGCCCGCCCTCACGGTTGCCGAGCTTGAACGCCGCATCGACCGGCTCGTGGCAAAAGTTCAAGAGCTCGCGCCGGGGTCGCCGGAAGCAACGGGGCTTTGCCAACTCCAATCGTCATGCCATGCCGCCTTTGATCAAATCCAAAGACACAACTACCCTTCCTAAACTCGTTTTTTACCAAACAACCAAAAACCTCTTCCTATGACACCGCTCATCGTCATCGTCGGCTTCCTCGGAGCCGGGAAAACCACCTTCCTCCAAAAGCTCGTTCCTGCCCTCGGAGCCGAGGGACTCAGCCCGTCGCTTCTGATCAATGACTACCAAAACGCCCGAATCGACGCCGAGCGGTTCCGTGGAGTCATTGACGAAGTTACCACGCTGAATGGTGATTGTGTCTGCTGCGGGTCGCGCGACGAACTCCTCGCGGCGCTGGAGCAATTCAAGCACCGATCCGGTCGCGTGCTTCTCCTCGAGACCAACGGCACCACGGACTCCGAGCAACTCCTCGAGACCCTCGCCTTCAACAAAGACCTCAAACGCTTCACCCCGCCGATTCAGCTCTCGATCATCGATGGTCAACGCTGGCAGCGCCGCTTCTGGCACAACGCCCTCGAGCGCGACCAAGTCCACACCGCGACCCATCTTTTCATCTCGCGCACCGACATCATCGCGCCGGAACGCCTCGCATCTGTGAAAAAATCCCTCGCCGAACTCGGCATCCACGCCTCTGTGAACGACCCGGCCTCCTTCGCCCGAGAAATCGCCTCGCTCCCCGAGTTGCACGATTCAGCCCATAACCACGAAACAAAACCCCATCACCACGCCGAGGAACACCACCACGGAGAGGGTCACCATCACCACCATACGCAACACCACTTCGCCTCTTGTGAAATTCCTCTCCCGGCATTTGTGAAAAAGCGGGCCTTCGAGGAATTCCTGAATTCCCTCCCCGAAGAAGTCCTGCGCGCCAAGGGCCTCGTCGTCCTCCGCGAAGAGCCCGGCGAATTCCAGATCTTCCAAAAAGTCGGGCACGATGGCGCGGTGCAATTTTTCCCCATCGGCCAGCACCCCACCCTACGCGACCCCGTGGCCCTCTTCATCGGCCCGCATCTTCCCGTCGAATCCCTCCGAGAAAAGATCTCCGCCCTTTCCTGATCGGCCTCGATATTTTCAAGGCCTGCGGGAGCAGAGTGGTTTTACTTCAGCAACATCTTCCAAGCCGAGGACTCCAAAGCCGCTCGCAGGCTCGATAGATTTTTTTTGGAGACGAATTTCAGCTCGGGGGGAGTTTTTCCCCCGACGAGGAAGTGATTCAGCGCCGTTAGAAAAAGAGGGGCTTGCTCGTCGGGAGGGAGCTCGATGTCATCGGGAAATTCCGCATTGAGAATCCAAGTGCCCGACTCCGAGCAATGGGTCAGCTCCACAGCCCAATGGAAAATATTTTCCAATGGATTTCCCGAGTAGCGCCGCGCGACCATGGCCAAGACGGCTTCGCGACTTTCGAGATTGAGAAGGAGAGCGAGGAGAAACCGATGGTCGGGATCTTCGATGCTCCCCCGCATAGCCACCAGAGCATCGCGGCGGATGATTTCCAAAAGGGAGGGAAGCACCGGCTCAGCCAAGGCGCCGTGTTTTTTGGAAAAAGCCGCCCACGCCTGATCCCAAGCGCCAAGATTCCGAAGATGGCCCATGGCATTTTGGAGAGTGAAAAATCCCCGCTCGAAATCGAGTGTCCCGATCATTTTCAGAATCAGGCTGGCATACTCCGGTGACGCGGTGTGCTCGAGCACATCGAGGAGTTGCTTTCGCCTAAGAGTCAGGAAATCCCCTTGAACCGGATCGATCGCCAGATGCGGCGGGAGGTAGGTGAACTGCGGTCCCGTTCCAGGATCGGATTGGGTGCGAATCACAATCGTCACCGAGGGAGTTTCCAGATGGAAGAGGGAGTGGATGCACGAGCGACCGGAAACGATCGGCACGGTGTCGCCCCGCTCCAGAAGCTGGGTTTCTTGGAGCTTCAAGTCCCCCACGCGGAAGTGCGCGGTGATGGATTCGGCATTCTCGAAAACATAGCGCGATTGAATGCTCGAGCCCTCGAGAACTTGGAAGGCCCCGGAGAATTCGTGCTGGTGAATGTCGGTGGTTCCATCGAGCCAGAAGAGGGCCTGAATATAAAACTTCGGGTTGTCGTAAACGATGAGTTCGGGCTGTCCAAATCCGGAGGACGATTGATGCGGCTGCTCGTCGTGAAGCAGAAAATCACGGGTTAATTTCTCCAGATCGACATGCCGAGAGGCTGGCTTGGTTTGAAGCGCCTTGACGGCGATCTCAGGAAAAGCCGCCAAGGAAAAATTCGCCTTCTTCCAACGAGTGTAAACCGAGTTTCCCAGCTCCGCGAAATAGGCATCCATCCGCCAACTCTTTCGCACACCCGCCGGAGGAACAAGAAGAACCACCCTACGATTTCGGGAGCGTCACTTCGAGGCGGCCATTTTTGTATTCCATCTTCATCTGGTCCACCCGCACCGGTCCGGGAAGCGTGAGGGATTGGGTGGAACTCGAGGCACTGAATGCGGCGAGGCCACCCGCGCCGGCTTTCTGGTCCTGCTTGGTGGTGATCGTAACGAAACGGTCGTTATCCACATTCACGCTCACATTTTTTGCCTGCGCCTCCGGAATGGCGGCGCTGAGGATGTAGCGGTCGGCTTCATCCCGGAGTTCAAATCCTCCCGCCGCACCACCAATAACCCCGGCGAGGCCCGATTGGTTCAAGAGCGATTGGAGCATGTCGATGCCGCTGCCGCCGGAGGAGGATTTCGCCATTTGGTTGAACTGCCCCATCATCGCCGCCGCCTGCTTGAGCATGTCGCCGCGCATCGCATCGAAATCATCGAGCCCCTGAAACGCGTCGCGGAATGGATCGGGCGCCGACGCCGTGGAGGGCGCGGGGCCACCCTTGGGAATCGTGATCACCAATTCACCGCTATCGCGCTGGATGCCCAGCGGCGCGTCGGGAACGGCAGCTGGGAGTTGCAGGCTCTGATCGTATCGGGGCTCCTTCTCGCCGCCGCTCGTTTCCAGCAAAAGCCGCCGACCCGCGAGGCGGACATTCACCGTAGTTTTCTCGGGAACTCCGAGCCGAACTGTGTAGGCAGAGTCGGTTTCGGTGAGGTTCATCGAGGAACTTAACACAGGGACGGCCTGAAGCGTCCAAGCGGACAGACCAAGACAGACAAGGAAGGCATGGGATTTTTTCATGGCGTTAAAATGACAAAGCCGCTGGGCAGTTGTTCAATTTCTTTTGAAGGCAATCATCAGCCAGCCGATCAGGAACAACACCCCGCCGATGGGTGTAATCGCCCCGAGCCAGCGCAGGTTTGTCACCGCGAGCAGGTAGAGAGTCCCTGAGAAAATCGCCACCCCGGCGGTCCAAACCCAAACGACGACAGGCCGTTTTTCTGCGGCCCAAAGGGCGGCGACCGCATGGACGAGGTGGTAGAGGACGGCTGTCTGCCAGATGGCTGTGGTGCCGTAGGTTTCGAGGAGGTTTTTCAGGCTGTGGGCCCCAAAGGCCCCGAGGCTCACCCCCAAAAAACCCAAAATGGCAGCGACGCGGATGGTAGTCATGGAGCCATGCTTGCACAGGAATCCTGACCGCGACAACATTCCGCTCGTGGGTCCGATCCTTCTCACCATTTTGGCCAGCTCGTTCCTGTGCTACTGGCTTGCGGAACGCTTCTACGGTTCGTTTTTGGAGCGCGCCCTTGGCGTGGAGCCGAAAAACCAAACCCCCGCCGTCTCGCGAAACGACGGCCGCGATTTCGTCCCAGCCAAGCCCTATGTGCTCTTCGCTCACCACTTCGCGGCAATCGCCGGCGCGGGGCCAATCGTGGGGCCCACCCTGGCGTTGGTTTACGGCTACCTACCGGCGCTGATCTGGGTGGTCATTGGCGCGACACTCCTCGGCGGGGTTCATGACATGGTCACGCTTTTCATTTCTTCGCGGGAAGAAGGCCGCTCGGTGGCCGATATCGCCAGGACTTATCTTGGCCCGACAGGCTATATTTTAATCGTCAGTTTTTTGGTGATCGGGCTCCTGATGATCACCGCGACCTTTCTGAACCTCAGCGTCACCGCCCTGACCAGCATGTATCCCGCCGGGAAGGTCGGCATCGAGCCAGCCACGACAGAACAACTCGCCGCCGCACTCCATACTCCCACCGATGCGCTCGGCATGCATCCGTTTCATCACGGCGACGGCCTGCCGACTGTAGTGAAGGTGGAGAATGGCCAGCCCGTCCTCATCGCGAAGATCGGCGGCATCGCCTCGACCAGCGTGCTGTTCATCACACTCTGCGCCCCGATTTTGGGGTGGATGATCTACAGGCGCCGCACTCCGGCATGGCTCAACTACTCGATGGCCGCCGCCCTGTGCGCAGGCTCAGTCTGGCTTGGCATGATCCATCCGGTTGTCGTTTCAGCCGACACCTGGCGCATCATGATGACGGCTTATGTGGTCCTTGCCTCCGCGATTCCCGTATGGCTGCTCCTCATGCCAAGGGATTTTGTAAATGTTCAAATCCTCTACGCGGGCATGATCGCCGTTGTCGCGGGACTCGTCGCGGCAGGATTCAGCGGCCGGTTTCCAGAAATCCCGCTCGCCCCCCAAAATGCTGCCGAGATGATTCCGGCATGGGACCCGCAGACGGGACTCCAATATATCGGGATGCTCTGGCCGATGCTTTTCATCACGGTCTCCTGCGGAGCGATCAGCGGCTTTCACTGCCTCGTTTCCAGCGGAACAACCGCGCGTCAACTTTCCTGCGAAAGCCATGCGCGCAAGGTCGGCTACCGCTCGATGCTTCTCGAGTCGATGCTTGCCGTCTCGATCATCCTCACGCTGCTCGTCGGAATGGATTGGGAAAACTACCGACTCATCACCTACGGCGAAAAAAATCCCATCCTCGCCGTCTCTCTCGCCACCGGCACGCTCGTCCACACGGCCTTCGGCCTCCCGCTCTGGGCCGGAACGATTCTCGGCATCCTGCTTCTGGAGGGCTTCGTCGTCACCACGCTGGATGTCGCCGTTCGATTGAACCGCTACCTCCTCGAGGAAATCTGGAAATTTCTTTTTAAAAACCCGCACCCGATTCTCTCCAGCGCCTGGTTCAACACCTCGCTTTGCGTGGGCCTCATGTATCTCATCTCGCGCTCCAATTCCCTCCCGATGCTGTGGCAGGTCTTCGGCTCCGCGAACCAGATGATGGGCGCCATCGCGCTCTTGGTCGCCTCCGTGTGGCTCCGCGACCACGGGCGCCGCTGGGCTTTTACCCTCATCCCGGCCATCCTGATGTTCGCCACCACGCTCGCTTCGACCTCGATCTCGCTCTGGAAAAACACCCAGCTCGGCAACTGGCCCCTCGTCGCCACTTGCGGGGTCTTGATCCTTCTCGGCATCGGCCTCGCCGCGATCGGAACCCGCATTTTCCTCGCCCCGCGACGGACCGCCCCGATTTGATCCCGACCTACTCGCCGCGATAGGAACACCGCGCGAACGGTGTCTCGTGAATCACAATCTCCGCGAGGCCGGGAAGCTGCGGCTCCAATTTTTTCCAAAGCCAATCCGCCATCAACTCAATCGTCGGATTTTCCAGACCCGGCATATCGTTGAGAACCGAATGGTCGAGTTGTTGGATGATCGGCTTCATCGCCGCGCTGATCCGCGCGTGGTCGTAAATCCAACCCGTCTCTGGATCGACCGCCCCCTCGACCGTGATTTCAATCTTGAAAGTGTGACCATGCATGAGGCGGCACTTGTGCCCCTCCGGCGCCTTCGGCAAAAACTGCGCGGCTTCGAGAACAAAATCTTTGGTAAGGCGGGCCTTCATAATTGCGGTCTTATATACCCGCGAGAAGGGATCGATTGGGAGTCCTTTATCTCGCGGAGACTAAAAATGGGAAGGCGGATTCATGTCAGAATTTCTATAACGGAGCCCTTTTATTCCTTCCTTTCAATTCCTTGTGTGTCCAAAGCGGATGCCTGCGAAGATCCAGAACTGCAAAAACCTCTGTGTGCATAGGCGTTTCGCGGTAGTAGATTCCGAAAGGAAATCTCTCGGACAGCATGCGATGGAATCCAAAATGTATGGAGTGAATTCCATGAAAAAGCACCAGACTCTCGATATCGGACAAGATGGTGTCTTCAAATAGGGTCCGATGCCAATTTCCTGCAGTTCGTAAAATTCATGCCCGCGCTCGATGTCTTCGGTAGCTTCCTCGAGATCAACGATCCTCCTCATGCTTGTTTAGAGTCTAGTCGGGTTTTGAGTTCGGAGAGACTGAGAAATTTCCCTTCGTCGGCTTCTACTTTTGCCAGTCGCGCGGAAAGCACTTCACCGTGCCAATCAGGAGAGGGAAACTCATCTTCCAAACCAGAAATGAGCGCAAAAGTAGCTCCTTCGCTTGCAAGCGCTCGGTTGCACTCATGCTTTTGATTTCGGAACCTGCTAACATGATTTCAATCCAAAATCTGGGCATGCATTTGACTCAATCAATGCCCAGCGATTTCGCTAATTCAATAATAATGAGTATTTTGCAGCGGTTGAATGAAGTGCATACCCAGAATCATTTTTGTAAATATCAACATTGCTGGCAGAGATTTTTTATGCGGCAATCTGCCCATATTGTCGTGCAAAGAATTTCTCTAAGGCTTTTCGCGCAAGGCTGGGCATCTCTTTGGCCCCCGCCATCAAACCTTCGACACTCAGGTCGCAATCTAATGATTCCCAATGAAGCGAGTGGTCAAAAACTTCCATATCCTGTCGCTCTTTCTCGGTTGCCAAAAGAAGCGTTGGAACATGCTCCAATGGCATAAGCACGGTGATTCCTGAGTCCAGCTTCACTTTGAGCTGGGAGGTTGTTATCTCGGCATCAAGAATTTTTGGCGGCGGATTCATATGTTTTTTGGATGAGATTTCGATTTTCCGTAACCAAACGCAAAATGGCATTCAATTCGTGGGATGCAAATCCAGAGCTCCATGCAACTTCGATATCCGGCTCGATCCAAAGCTTGCATTCAAATCGTTCGCGTCGGACATGCACATGGCGTCGCTCCGCCAAATCGAAACTGAAGAAGCTCACGCGATACGGGCAATTTGGAATGGGAATCCGTGGCATGTCGTTTCATTCCGTAAAACCCTACTTCGCCTCAGCGATCAACTGCCTTAGCACAAACGGCAGGATGCCGCCGTGGCGGTAGTAGTCGACTTCGATCGGGGTATCGATGCGAAGTTTGACTTGGTGGGATTCCTTGGTGCCGTCTTTGCGGGTGATGGTGAGAGTGACATCTTGGCGGGGTTGGATGCTGTCGCTGAGGCCGGTGATGTCGTAGGTTTCGGTGCCGTCGAGGTTGAGGGATTGCGCGCTGATGCCTTCTGGGAATTGGAGCGGGAGGACGCCCATGCCGACGAGGTTGGAGCGGTGGATGCGTTCAAAGCTTTGGGCGACGACGGCTTTGACTCCGAGGAGGCGGGTGCCTTTGGCGGCCCAGTCGCGGCTGGAGCCGGTGCCGTATTCTTGTCCGGCGAAGACGATCAGCGGGGTGCCGGCGGCCTGATATTTCATGCAGGCGTCGTAGATGCTCATTTGCTCGCCGGTCGGCTGGTGGATCGTGAGGCCGCCTTCCACACGCGTGCCATCGGCTTTGGCGGGGATCATGAGGTTTTTGATGCGGACATTGGCGAAGGTGCCGCGAGTCATGACGCGGTCATTGCCACGGCGGCTGCCGTAGCTGTTGAAATCGACCGCTTCGATGCCGTTTTCGACGAGGTATTTTCCAGCAGGTGAGCTGGCTTTGATCGCGCCGGCGGGAGAGATGTGGTCGGTCGTAACCGAGTCGCCGAAGATACCCATCGGGCGGGCGCCTGTGATGTCGGTGATCGTTCCGGCGGACATGCCGAAGTTCTCGAAGAAGGGCGGTTCCTGAATGTAGGTGCTCTTGGCGTCCCAATCGTAGATCTGGCCGACGCTTGATGGCACTTCGTTCCACTTGGGATTCTGGTCTGCGAAGCCGGTGTAGAGTTTTTGAAAAATCTCGGGCTTGAGAGCGGCTTGCATTTCGTTGCGAATTTCCTCGAGGCTGGGCCAGATGTCTTTCAGGAAAACATCAACACCGGCGCTGTCCTTGGCGATGGGTTCCTTGGTGAGGTCGATGTCCACACGGCCGGCGAGCGCGTAGGCGACGACGAGCGGTGGCGACATGAGGAAGTTGGCGCGGATGTTTTGGTGAATGCGGGCTTCGAAGTTGCGGTTGCCTGAAAGGACTGCAGCAGTGACGAGGTCGTTCTCGACAATGGCGCTTTCGATCTCGGGTGCGAGCGGGCCGGAGTTGCCGATGCAGGTCGTGCAGCCGTAGCCGACGATCTGGAAGCCAAGCTGATCAAGGTAGGGCTGGAGGCCGGTGGTCTCGAGGTAATCCTTCACCACGCGGGAGCCAGGAGCGAGCGAGGTCTTGACGGCGGGATCGACGCGGAGGCCGCGGCTTGCGGCTTTTTTCGCGAGGAGGCCGGCGCCGATCATCACGCTCGGGTTGCTGGTGTTTGTGCAGCTTGTGATGGCGGCAATCAGCACCGAGCCGTTGCGGAGATGGAGGTCGCCTTTCGCATGGGCGGCGGTAATGGCATCCGGCGTTGGGCGATCATTGACCATTTCGGCCTCGTCGGCGCTTTGGGCGCCGTTGCGTTTGACGGGAGCCGTCTTGGAGAGGTCGTTCGCTGCCTTGCCGTAACCGCCTTCGGCGACGGATTTCGTGAGCAGGCTGTTGAAGGTATTTTTGAGATCGGGGACATTGATGCGGTCCTGCGGGCGCTTCGGACCTGCCACGCCGGGCTGGACGGTCGAGAGGTCGAGGTCGATATCCACGCTGTAGGCGATGTCGCCTTTTTTCGGCATGCCAAAGAGGTTTTGGGCCTTGAAATAATTTTCGAAAGCGCGGCATTGCTCGGGCGTGCGGCCGGTGGCGGCGAGGTAGTTGACGGATTCGGCATCGACTGGGAAGAAGCCCATGGTGGCGCCGTATTCGGGAGCCATGTTTGCGATGGTCGCACGGTCGGTGAGCGGGAGCGTGACAGCCCCCTCGCCGTAGAATTCCACAAATTTTCCAACCACCTTCGCGGCGCGGAGGAGCTGGGTGACATGGAGGGCGAGGTCGGTAGCGGTCACTCCTTCGCGCAAGCGGCCAGTGAGGTTCACGCCAACCACTTCGGGAGTCAGGAAATAGACGGGCTGACCGAGCATTCCCGCTTCAGCTTCGATGCCGCCGACACCCCAGCCGACGACGCCGAGGCCGTTGATCATG
This sequence comes from uncultured Spartobacteria bacterium, assembly GCA_937919825.1. GTDB lineage: Bacteria > Verrucomicrobiota > Verrucomicrobiia > Chthoniobacterales > Terrimicrobiaceae > UBA967. Next base: position 24,175 of record CALFPA010000124.1, read on the forward strand.
GTCGTGTGGGAATCGGTGCCCACGAGCGTGTCGGGGTAGTAGAGGTCGCCGGCGCTGAGCACGCCTTTCGCGAGATACTCGAGGTTCACTTGGTGCACGATGCCGATGCCGGGAGGCACGACGCCAAAAGTTTTGAAGGCTTGCTGACCCCATTTGAGGAACTGGTAGCGCTCGCGGTTGCGCTTAAATTCCATGTCGAGGTTGAGCTGGAGCGCATTGGCGGAGCCGTAGAAATCAACTTGCACCGAGTGGTCCACCACGAGATCGACGGGCACAAGGGGCTCGATGATGGCCGGGTTGCCACCGAGGCCTTTCACGGCTGTGCGCATGGCGGCGAGGTCCACCAGAAGCGGCACGCCGGTGAAGTCCTGCAGAACGATGCGGGCCACGACAAAGGGAATTTCCTCCTCAGCGGGGGCTTTCGCATTCCAGTTTGCAAGCGTCTCGACATCACGCGCCTGGACTTTTTTTCCATCGCAGTTGCGGAGCACGGATTCGAGAACGATGCGGATGCTGACGGGGAGTTTTGAGATCGGGCCGACGCCTGCTTCTTCCAGAGCGGGTAGAGAGTGGAGTTGGCCGGTTTTTCCGTTTCCGAGGTTGAAGGAGCGCAGTGTGTTGAATGGCGTGGTCATGCTTAAACCCTGAATTCAAGCAGTTCGGGAGTCCCATCGCAATCTCGTTTCCGAATCAAAGTCGGACATCACCCCGTTTTTCTTGTGAGCTCATTTTGATAGGTGGAGACTCAATTCATCATGAAAAACGAACCCATTTCGCACACCGGTGCGCCGAAACCGAATAACGCGGCCGTTCTCGCGTGGGTCGAGGAATTCGCCGCGCTCACACGCCCCGAGCAAATCTTCTGGTGCGACGGGTCCGAGGAACAGGACAAAGCCATGCGCGAGGCAATCGTCGCCTCGGGTGCCGGCCAGTGGCTGAATCCCAACAAGCGCCCGAACTCCCTGCTCGTCCGCAGCGATCCTCGCGATGTCGCCCGCGTGGAGGAGCGGACCTACATCTGCTCGCAATCGAAAAGAGACGCCGGCCCGACGAACAATTGGGAGGCGCCCAACAAGATGAAAGCCAAGCTGCAAGGCCTGTTCGACGGATGCATGCGCGGGCGCACTCTTTTTGTGATTCCCTTCAGCATGGGCCCCGTCGGCTCGCCGATCGCCCAATACGGCATCGAACTCTCCGATAGCCCATATGTCGTCGCGAACATGAAAATCATGACGCGCGTGAGCCTTGAAATTTACGCCCAGATCGAAAAAACCGGCGTCTTTGTGAAATGCCTGCATTCGGTCGGATGCCCTCTCGAGCCCGGCCAAAAGGATGTCGCCTGGCCCTGCAACCCGCCGGAGACCTACATCACGCATTTCCCCGAGGAGCGCCTGATCATGAGCTTCGGCTCGGGTTATGGCGGCAATGCCCTGCTTGGCAAAAAATGCTTCGCCCTCCGCATCGCTTCCGCCATGGCACGCGACGAGGATTGGATGGCCGAACACATGCTCGTGCTTGGCGTGAAGTCCCCGGACGGCGAAAAAAACTATGTCACCGCCGCGTTCCCGAGTGCCTGCGGCAAGACGAACTTCGCCATGATGATCCCGCCGGATTCCATCAAAAAACAAGGTTGGGAGATTACCTGCGTGGGTGACGACATCGCGTGGATCAAGCCCGGGCCTGATGGCTACCTCCGTGCCATCAACCCCGAGGCAGGCTTCTTCGGCGTCGCGCCCGGCACCTCGTATTCGAGCAACCCGATCGCCATGGACTCGATCAAATGCGACACCATTTTCACCAATGTCGCCCTCACCGACGACGGCGATATCTGGTGGGAGGGAATGACCAAGGAACCGCCTGCGCACCTCATCGATTGGAAAGGCCAAGACTGGACGCCAGGCCAGACCGACAAGGATGGCAAACCCATTCTCACCAGCCACCCGAATAGCCGCTTCACCGCGCCAGCGAGGAATTGCCCGGTGATCGACCCCGAGTGGGAAAACCCCGCCGGCGTGCCAGTCAGCGCGATCATTTTCGGCGGGCGCCGCTCCACGACGATGCCGCTCATTTTTCAGTCCTTCAACTGGTCGCACGGCGTCTATCTCGGAGCCACGATGGGATCCGAGATGACCGCCGCCGCCGCTGGCACGCTCGGCCAAGTCCGCCGCGACCCGATGGCCATGCTGCCCTTCTGCGGCTACAACATGGGCGACTACCTCACCCACTGGCTCCAGATGCGGAAACTCATCAAATATGTGCCCCGCATTTTCCATGTGAACTGGTTTCGCAAAAGCCCCGAGGGCAAGTTCCTCTGGCCAGGCTACGGCGAGAACGCCCGCATTCTGAAATGGATGGTCGAACGCTGCCGCCCCGGCGCCCACGCGCTCGAAACCACGATTGGCTGGATTCCTGACTACGAAGACATCGACATGGAAGGTCTCGAAAAAACCATCACGCCCGAGGTTTTCGCCGAGGCCCAGAAAATCGACACCTCCGAATGGCACCGCGAACTCCTCCTACAGGACGAGCTTTTCATCAAACTTTACAGCGAACTCCCAAAAGACCTCATCTTCCAGCGCGAACTGCTGATGTCGCGGTTGTAAAAAAATGGGCACCAGCCTGCATTGGCCGATCAATCCGCTTGCCCGCGATTGATCCAGTATTCGGGTTTTCGCGCGCTATGTGACACTGCCAAAATCCAAAGGTTTTCACCGCGAATGATAAAGGGAATATAGTAGGGAAACGCTCGAAGATTGATCCGGCGATCCGCAGATGGTATAGATCATGGTTGTCTTTTATCCAAAGAATGCAGCGATCCGTTTCATTCTTGAATCTACTCCCGAGCCCCTTCCTTGCGGCCTCGTAATAGGAAATGGCATCGAGAAATTCCGCCTGAGCTTCTGGAACGAAAATGATGTTCACGGAGCAAGGCGGCGATCGGCCTCTCGCATGACATCGCTGTAAGGAATCCCAGACACGGCTCCGCCATCCACGACTCGAATCCGGCTCTGAATCTCGCGTTCCCAGGCCTCATTGCTCTCGGAATGCTCGGCTGAATCATCCATCTCCAAGAGAAAACCCGCCAAAGCCAAACGCTGCCGGGCAGGAAGCTGCATGACTTGCCGAGTGATATTTTCAAGCGTTGCAGTCATAGCTGGAACTTTGCAGAGCCCATGCCTTCGGTCAAAAAGACATTTTCAGGGCAGCCCATCCTCGGGATGCCGTAAAACCACTTGCACGAAAAAAAACAGACGCCGATTTTCCAACCATGGCCATCTACACCTACGGGACGATTCCTGCCGCGCTGGATCAGCCTGTGCGCACTTACGAGATTCGCCAGAGTATGAGGGACGCCGCCCTCTCCACGCACCCCGAGACCAGCGAACCCATCCGCCGCGTCATCACTGGCGGGCTCGGGTTCATGAGTTCAGGCAAGGGCGGTGCTTCTGCGACTCCATCCAGCGGGCATGGATGCGGCGCGGGTTGCGGCTGCGGTTGAATCCTTGATTCGGCTCGAAGCGGGCTTCATCGTGCCAGCCCGCAATGTTTTTCCGACGCCTTGTTCTTAATAGTTTCGCCAAGCTCCAATCCGGCCGCATGGAGGTCCTTTTGCCCGATGGCGCGCGGGGCGTCTACGGCGGTCTCGGCTCCGGCGTCGAGGCCCGCATCGAGGTGCAGGATGAAAATTTCTTTAAGCGCTGCGTGCTCCACGGCCCGATCGGTTTTGCGGAAGCCTACATTGCGGGCGAGTGGGCCACGCCCGATCTCGTTAAAGTCATCGCGTGGTTCATTCTCAATTCCGATGAGGCCGAGGCCCTGCAAACCCGGACCCGGCGCGGCACCGGAGCTTTCAATCTGCTGAATTTCGCCAACCGCCTCCTGCACCTCCGCCGACCAAACAGCCGCCGGATGAGCCGCGAGAACATTCGCGAGCACTACGACCTCAGCAACGATTTCTTCCAACTCTGGCTCGACCCGACGATGACCTACTCGAGCGCGTATTTCGAACGCGCCGACGAGCCGCTCGAAGCCGCCCAGATCCGCAAATACGACAAGCTCTGCCGCCGCCTCCACATCGCCCCGACCGACAGCGTGCTCGAGATCGGCTCCGGCTGGGGCGGCTTCAGCATGCACGCCGCGAAGACCTATGGTTGCCGCGTCACCACCGTCACCATCTCGCAACAGCAATTCGACGAAGCCTCACGCCGCATCCAAGCCGCCGGGCTCGGCGAAAAAATCCAAATCCTCCTCTGCGACTATCGCGACCTGCGCGGGCAGTTCGACAAAATCGCCTCGATCGAAATGCTCGAAGCCGTCGGCGACAAATATGTGGATGGCTATTTCGCAAAGATCGACCAACTCCTCGCCCCGCGCGGCCTAGCCGGCCTCCAGGCGATTCTCTGCCCCGACAACCAATACCCCATCCTCCGCGACGGCGTGGATTTCATCCAAAAGCACATCTTCCCCGGCTCGCTCCTCATGTGCAACGCCCGCATCGCCCAAGCCCTCCGCGCCTGCGGCGACCTAAATCTTTTCGACTACGAGGACATGGCGCCGCACTACGCGCTCACGCTCCAACGCTGGCGCGAGACTTTTGAGGAAAAACTCGACGCCGTCCGCGCGCTCGGGTTCGACGAGGTTTTCCTCCGCAAATGGCGCTACTACCTCGCCTACTGCGAAGCCGCCTTCGGCACCCGCCACATCACGGTCGCCCAATTCGTCCTCTCCCGCCCCGACAACCTCGTGATCCCCTCGGCGATATACTCAATCTAGCCCGAGCTCCGGAGTTTCAAAAGTCGTTCCCACGCCCCGCAATAGCTTTCTTCGGCGCTCCATGGCCCTTTTCGAAAAAACAAAGCATCCTTTGCAAGCAACTGAAAAAAAGGGAAATGGGCAGAACTGGATTCGAACCAGTGAAGGCGTAAGCCAGCGGATTTACAGTCCGCCCCGTTTGGCCACTTCGGTATCTACCCTTGGGTGCTTCGCGACGGCTACCGCTGGACGGCGGCTTGGTCGCGAGGGGTGAGGACTATGGATTTGATGCGAATTTTGGGCAAGGGAAAATCGTCACTGTTTGTGGGGGCCTTGCTGATTTCTTCCAAAACATCCAAGCCTTCGAGCACAGTGCCGAAGACGGTGTATTGGCCGTCGAGCTTGGGCATGGGTGCGAGGCAGACATAGAACTGGCTGCCGTTCGAGTTTTTGGCGGGGTTGATTTTGTCGGGAAGGCGGGCCATGGCGATGGAGCCTTTGGCGTGCTTGAGACGGATCTCGGCGGGGAGAGTCCAACCCGGACCACCAGTGCCAGTTTTGTCACCTTGCCCCCAGCGGCTGGCGGGATCGCCGGTTTGGACAAGCGTTCCGGGAAAGGCGCGGTGGAATCGGAGGCCGTTGTAGAATTTTTTTTGGATGAGTTTTTTGAAGTTCTCGACGGTGTAGGGAGCGGAGTCGTCGTGGAGGCCGATGATGACTTGGCGGGGTAGCTTTTCCTTGGGGAATTGGATTTGGACGACGGCGACTTCGGGGCCGAGATTAGCGGCGCGGGCGGGGATGGCGGCGAGAAGCGCGAGGAAAAGGGCGGTGGCGAGTGTTTTCATAAAATGGGAAATTCTCGGCGTTCGACTTCGCCTAGCGTGCAGCCGGTTTCATCGGCGACTTCGAAGCGCGGGAGGCTTTCGAACTGTCGCTTGAGATATCCGAGGGCGGCGGTTTGCGCCATGTCAAAATGGCGGGCGTGGCTGGTCAGCGCGCCGGCGGCGGTGGCGGGGTCGCCGGGGAGACGCAGAAAAAGAGGGACGCCGGAAGGGAGTTCGAGGGAGCCAAAAAAACCATGGAGGCGTTTGTTCACTCGGCCGACGCTCTTGAGGCGCGAGACGGTTTCCTGGCCGACATAGCAGCCTTTGTCGAAATCGACGGCGCTCTCTTCGAGTCGGGCTTCCTGCGGAAGGGTGTCTTCGGAGAGTTCGCGTCCCCAGATCGGCACGCCGTGAAGGATGCGGAGGAGTTCGATTTCCTCGGGAGAAAACTCGCGGAGATCGGTGGGTTTTTCTTGGGAATCGATGCCGAAGAGGCCGAGGCGTTCGATGGTTAATGCGGGGTTCGCAGGATTAAGAGAGTCGCTCCGGCCCTGACAAGCAGGGCCCTCCTGGGCGTTTGGTTGTGCAGGAGCGATGAGGTGGCAGAGCGGTTGTGGCAGAGGGATTGGGAGGAGTTCGACATCGTCGGCGATGATGTATCGCTCGAGGCGGGCTTGGATATTTTCTGCAAGGGCGGCGGGGCCTTCGACCACGAGCGAATCGTTAGACCGCCAGACTTGGAGGAGGGCGCAGAGTTTTCCCTTGGCATTGAGAAGGCAGGCGGGGCGGGCTTTTCCGGGCGTGAGGCGGGAGATGTCGATGCTGAGTTGGCCGTTCAAGTAGCGAACGGCATCGGGGCCCCGGAGTGCGAAACGAACGCGGTCGGTGACTTGGAAGTAGCCGGAAAGCGGGGCGGTGGACGACACGGAGGTCGTCCCTCCAGGGGAGGCGTTCATTTTTTCCAGCCCAGGAGGCCCCAGAGATTCGAGAGTCGGCGCGGAGCGAGGGCGACTTCCACTTCATCGACTGGTTCGGCTTCCGGGGCGGGTTCGGAGTTTTGCGGATTGCGACCAGTGTAGCCGTAGAAGCGCGACAAGACGGAGAAATCCTCTTCGCCCCATCCGCGCTGGAGACCAGCCATGGCCATGCCGGCGAAGGCCGAGGCGGTGGGAAGTTCGACATCCTTGTCCTCTGCCATGGCGAGGGCGATTTGGATGTCTTTGAACATATTCTTGAGTGAAAAGCGTGCCTCGAAATCGCCTCTGAGAATTTCGGGGAGTTTCATGTCGATGACGCCGGATCGGGCGGCGTTATTTTCCAGAGCGAGTTGGAGTTTGGAGAGGTCCACCTCGTGCCGGTCGAGAAGCGCGAGGGCTTCCGTGAGAGCGGCGATCTGCGTGGCGGAGATGACATTCGTGGCGACCTTCATGGCCGAGGCATGGCCGATGGCGCCGATGTGGAGTATTTGCTTCGCAGCGACCTCAAGAACTGGACGAACGGACTGTAAGACCTCCTCGTCACCGCCGATGTAATAAATCAACTCCCCTCGCCCGGCGGCGTCGCGACTTCCGGTGAAAGGGGCATCGAGAAAAGAGGCTTGGCGGTCTTTAACGATCTCTGCGGCCTCGAGAGTTTCGGCGGGCGAAACGGTGGCGTGGTTGATGACCACATGGGCCGGCGTGAGGGCCGGGGCCATGTTGCGGACCACGGAAAGCAGTGCCTCGCCATTGGAGACAAAAATCTGAATGAATCTCGAAGCCTCCGCGACCTCGGCCGGGGAGCTCAGGAAATTCGGCTCCGGCCGCACGGTGCGGTTCCAGAGCCAAACGGGGTAGCCCGCGCGGCGGAGATTCGAAACGACGCGCGAACCGATGATTCCCAACCCGATGACGCCGACGGCCGAGTTTACAGGCTTTTCGGCGGTCATTCGGGATTAGTTCGAGGCGGGCTGAGAGGGGGCTGCTGGAGCGGGCGCAGCGGGATCAACCGCTGGCAAGAAAGTCTGAACTTTCGCCGAATCCTTGAGGTCCTTCATCACCTTCTGCACCGCTTCGCGCTGGCGCATGGATTTGAGGTAGGAGGTGATTTGGTTATTCACTTCCTGGAAGGGCACGGTGCCGGCGGCTTTCTTGTCGGTGACTTTGATCACATGCCAGCCGAACTGGGTTTTTACGGGCTCGCTGATGTCATTGAGATTTGCGGCGAAGGCGGCGTTGGCGAATTCGGGCACCATGCGGTCTTTCGGGAAAAATCCGAGGTCTCCACCGGATTCCTTGGCACCGGGCTCCTCGGAAAGTTCCTTGGCGAGCGTGGTGAAATCCTCGCCTCCCTTGGCGCGGGCGGCAGCTTTTTGGGCAGCCTCTTCTTTCTGCTTCACAACATCGGGCGCGGCATCGGCATCCACCATGAAAAGGATGTGGCTGGCTTTGACGGTCTCGGGCTGCTCGAACTCCTTGAGGTTCGATTCGTAGAAAGACTTCGCATCGGCGTCGCTGACTTCGGGAGTCTTGACCTGGGATTCCATCCAGCGGCGGATTTTCAGTTCTTCGCTCACATCACTTTGAAGTTTTTCGGGAGTCATTCCGGCCTGCTTCATCTGGGTGTCGAAGATGGCTTCGTCGGGGAATTGGGATTTGAATTTTTTGATCTCGGCCTCGACATCCTCGTTCGTGATTTCCTCTTTCGAGGCGGCGTCGAGAAGGAGCTGGCGGTCGATCAAGTCATTCAACAGCTGGATGTAGCCTCCGATTTGTTGGGCGGAGGAGAGATCAGCAACATTCATGCCGGAGGATTGCACGGCGGCGTTGAAGATGTCTTGGAGCTGGATGCGGGTGATGTCCTTGCCGTTGACGGTCGCGACGACCTCGGGAAGTTCGATCGGCTTGGCTACGGCGGCGGGTTTTTGCTCGGCGGCGGGCTCCTCAGCGGAGGGAGCGGCTGGCGTGGTTTCCGCCGGAGCTGGCGCGGCTTCCGCCGGAGCTGGCGCGGCTTGGGCAGGCGCCTCGGCGGCTGGGGCGGCTTCAGGCTTGGGGGCGGTTTCGGCGGGAGCTGGTGGTTTGCAGGCCGGGAGCGCCAGGAGGCCTGTGGCAATAGCGGTGGCAAGTGTGGCGCGGGTCGTTGGGAATTTCATATTTGGAATGGAATTGAGTCGGTTGTCATCTCACGGCTGGTGGTCAAATGCCACTTTTTTCTGTTCGAGGCTGGGTGGGGTTTTGACCGTAAAAAATCAGGCTGGACGGCAAAAATCGTCATTGGGCGTTATCGAAACACGTTCCGTGTTCCGCTACCGGCGAAAGAGGAAATCAACCGGCCGTGAGCGCGAATCGTTCGGAGCCGAGGAGGCCGGATTTTTCGAGGAAGTAATCGTAGCCGCCGGGGTAGGAGGTCACCTGGCCGGCGTTGATATGGAGGATTCGGTTCGCCAGTTTCCTGATGAAGTGCACATCGTGCGAGATGAAGACGAGAGTGCCTTCGTAGGCCTCGAGAGCAAGGACGAGGGATTCGACGGTGAGGATGTCGAGGTGGGTGGTCGGCTCGTCCATCAGGAGAATATTGGGAGGATTGACGAGGAACTTGACGAGGTTGAGGCGGGTTTTTTCGCCACCGCTGAGGACGGCGGTTTTTTTGAGAATGTCGTCTCGCTTGAAAAGGAAGGAGCCAAGGATGCTGCGGGCCTCGTCTTCGCGAAGGGTGCCGTTGGTGGAGAGGATTTCGTCGAGGAGGGAGTTGTTGGGATTGAGCGTGGCGGCGCGGTGCTGGCTGAAGTAGCCGATCTTGGAATTACTGCCGTAAGTGAGTTTGCCTTTTTGGAATTCCACTTCGCCGGCGAGGATTTTGATGAGGGTGGATTTGCCGGCGCCGTTGGGGCCGACGAGGGCGACGCGTTCGCCGCGTTCGACTTGGAGGTCGAGGCCGCGGTAGACGACATGGTTGCCGTAGGCCATGTGGATGCCCTCAAGCAGGACGGAGCGCTGACCGCCGCGTTCGGGCTGTGGGATGCGGAAGCGGAAAGGTTTTTTCGGCGGCTCGGGGCGCTCGATTTTTTCCATGCGCTCGATCTGTTTCAGCTTGCTCTGGGCCTGGGCGGCCTTCGAGGAGACGGAGCGGAAGCGGTCGGCGAATTCCTGGAGCGCGGTGATTTCCTTTTGCTGGTTTTTGTAGGCAGCGGCTTGGATTTCGTAATTGCGCTCGCGCTGGTCCATCGCGGCGGAGTAGTTGCCGGAGTAGTGAACGAGTTTCTTGGCGGAGATTTCGTAAACGCCGTCGATGAGGGCGTCCATGAACTCAAGATCGTGGGAGATGAGCAGGAGGGCACTGGAGCAGGTTTTGAGATACTGCTGGAGCCAGAGGAGGGAGAGGAGGTCGAGGTGGTTGGTCGGTTCGTCGAGGAGGAGGAGATCGGGCTCCATAACGAGGAGGCGGGCGAGGTGGGCGCGCATGACCCAGCCGCCGCTGAGTTCCTTGGCTGGGCGGGACCAATCGCTTTCGCGGTAGCCGAGGCCGGTGAGCATTTTTTTGGCGCGGGCTTCGACTTGGGGGTTGGAGAGGGCTTCGTGCTTGGCGTGAGCCTCGAGGTAGGTGGCGCTGGAGACATCCCCGGAGGCTTCACAGGCGGCGAGGGTTTTTTCGAGGGCTTGGACTTCGCCCGCGCGGCCGGTGGTGATATCGAGGGCGGTTTCGTCGCCCACGGCTTCGGCTTCCTGCGGGAGGTAGCCGAGGGTGGTCCATTCGTCGCGCTGGATCGTGCCGGCATCGGCCTCATCGCGGCCGAGGATGAGGGAGAAAATGGTGGATTTGCCCGCGCCGTTGGGGCCAACGAGCGCGACGCGCTCGCCGTAGTTGACCTGCATGTCGGCCTCTTCGAAGAGAAGACGGCCGCCGTGGGATTTTTTGAGATTGCGGATGGTCAGCATGGACGGAAGCCGGTTTCAGTGGGATTGACCACAGAGGACACAGAGAGCACAGAGGTCAAGGGAATGGCTGACCTTCAGGTGTGGTCGTTCCGAGTAATCCCGAGAAACATTTGGAGTTTGGGACGACACGGCTTTCCCCCATCCAAACGCACGGACAGCCTCAGGCGAGTTCTTCGCCGACGCCGTAGCGGGTGAAGCGGCGGATGATGATATTCTCGCCGAGTTCCGCGATTTTCGACTTCACGAGGTCCTCAATGGTGACATCGGGATTCTTGATGAAGGACTGCTCAAGCAGGCAGATCGTGCTGTAGAATTTGTCGATTTTGCCGTCGACGATTTTGTCCACAATGTTGGCGGGTTTGCCGACGACTTGGGCGGCGGCGATTTCGCGCTCTTTGGTGATGAGGGCCTCAGGGACCTGGGCACGGGTGACATAGAGCGGATGCGCGGCGGCGATGTGAAGGGTGATGTCTTTCACGAAGTCGCGGAAGTTGTCATTCTTGGCGACGAAGTCGGTTTCGCAGTTGATCTCGACGAGGACGCCGACCTTGCCCTGCATGTGGATGTAGGAGGCGATGGTTCCTTCTTTGGCAGCGCGGTCGGCTTTCTTGCCGGCACTGGCGATGCCTTTTTTGCGGAGGAATTCTTCGGCGGCGGCGAGATCGCCCCCGGTTTCGGCGAGGGCTTTTTTGCAATCCATCATTCCCGCGTTGGTTTTTTCGCGGAGTTCTTTGACGAGTGCGGCAGAGATTTCGGACATGGTGGTAATCGGACGGAGCGGGTGTGTTACTCGGAGACGGCAGCGAGTTCGGGGGCGCGGGATTTGCCGCGGGTGCCTTTGGCCTCCATGATCGACTCGACGAGTTTGCCGAGGATCACGCGGATCGATCGGATGGCGTCGTCGTTGCCGGCGATGGGGTAATTGATTTTGTCGGGGTTGCAGTTGGTATCCACGATGGCGATGATCGGGATGCCGAGGCGGTTGGCTTCGGCGACGGCAATTTCCTCGCGGACGGTGTCGATGACGATCATCGCGGCGGGGAGTTTATCCATCTCGACGATACCGCCGAGATTATGGAGTAGCTTGACCCCTTCACGACGGATGCTCGAGGCCTCGGCTTTATTGATCTTGGCGAAGGCGGGGGATTTTTCGAGGGCCTGGATTTCCTTGAGACGGCCGACGCTGCGACGGATCGTGGTGAGGTTTGTGAGGGTGCCGCCGAGCCAGCGTTGATTCACATAGAACTGGCCAGTGGCCTCGGCTGCCTCGCGGATTGCTTCCTGGGCCTGCTTCTTGGTGCCGACGAGAAGAATTTTGCCGCCATCTTTGACGAGGCCCTTGAGGAAGGAGGTCGCATTGTCGAGTTGATCGATCGTGAGCTCGATATCGATGATGTAGATCGAGTTTTTTTCCTCGAGGATGTAATCGCGCATTTTCGGGTTCCATCGCTTGGTCTGGTGCCCGTAATGGACGCCGGCCTCGAGGAGCTCGGTCATGAGTTCGATGTTTGGTTGGGTGGCTGTGGATTCAGACATGATATGATTTTAATTAGCTGGCGACTTTCTTTTTTCCCTCTTTGGCGGGAGCTTCCAAGGCATCCCCGAGATTGGAGATTCCTATCTTTCGGTTGGTTTCGAAACCTGTTCCCGCAGGGATGAGGTGTCCCATGATGACATTCTCTTTGAAGCCGCGGAGGCGATCCACCCTGCCGAGGGTGGCGGCTTCGGTCAAGACGCGGGTCGTGTCTTGGAACGATGCGGCGGAGATGAAGCTATCGGTTTCGAGAGCGGTCTTGGTGATGCCGAGGAGCACGGGGCTGGCTTCGGCGGGTTTGCCGCCCTTGGCCATGACGGCTTCGTTCTCGGCCTCGAAAGCGAGGCGGTCCACCTGATCGCCCCAGAGAAGCGTGGTGTCGCCCTGCTCAGTGATTTTCACCTTGCGAAGCATTTGGCGGACGATGATCTCGATGTGCTTGTCGTTAATTTCGACGCCTTGCAGACGGTAGACTTCCTGCACCTCATTGAGGAGGTGTTCTTGGAGTTCTTGAGGTCCGCAGATGTCGAGAATCTCGTGCGGAACGACAGGGCCTTCGGTGAGTTGCTGACCTTTTTTCACCAGATCGCCCTTGAAGACGATGATGTGTTTATTGAGCGGAATGAGGTGTTCTTCCTCGGCTCCGGTTTCCACATCCTTCACGATGAGGCGGCGCTTGGCGCGGACGGTGCCACCAATTTCGACGACACCATCGATCTTGGCGATGTCTGCGGCGTCCTTTGGACGGCGGGCTTCGAAAAGCTCGGCAACGCGTGGGAGACCACCGGTGATGTCCTTGGTCTTGCCGATCTTTCGGGGTGTTCGGGCGACGCGCTGTCCGGCGGGGACTTTCGCGCCTTCCTTCACCTCGATATGAGCGCCGGCAGGAATCGAGTAGCTGGCGAGGACATTCTTGGCCTCATTCACAATGATAATCTGCGGGTGAAGATCTTCTTTGTGCTCGATGACGACATTGCCACGAACGCCGGTGGATTCGTCCACCTCTTGGCGGATCGTGACGCCTGGGATCATGTCGCGGAATTCGATGCGGCCGGCCTTCTCCGTGATGATGGGAACATTGTAGGGATCCCATTGAATGAAGGTCTGGCCTTTCTTCACATGGCTGCCATCCGGGCTGGAAATGACGGAGCCGACGACGATGTTGTGGCTCTCGAGTTCGCGGCCGTCTTTGTCATGCACAGTGATGGTGCCGTTTTTATTGAGAACGACGAATGTCTTGTCCACGGTTTCAACGACTTTGAGTTCGTTGAAGCGGATGGTTCCCTCGTGCTTGGCCTTGACGATCGGTTGTTTGAAGGTCTGGCTCGCGGCACCACCCACGTGGAAGGTTCGCATCGTGAGCTGGGTGCCGGGTTCGCCGATCGACTGCGCGGCAATAATGCCCACGGCTTCGCCGAGCTTGATCAGGCCGCCAGTGGCCAGGCTGCGACCGTAGCATTTGATACAAATGCCGCGCTTGGATTCGCAGGTGAGAGCGGAGCGGATTTTGAGCTGTTCGTGCCCGACTTTCTCGAGAGCGGCGGCTGTTTCCTCGTCCACGATCTGGTTGGCTTTAACGATGGCTTTTCCGCTGATCGGATCCTTCACGGTTTCGCAACTGGTGCGGCCGATGATGCGGGTTGAGAGGCTGACGACTTCTTCGTCGCCCTCGTAAATGGGACGAACCACGATGCCATTGGGGGTGTGGCAATCATCGATGGTGATGATGACATCCTGCGCGGCGTCGACGAGTTTGCGGGTAAGGTAACCAGAGTCGGCTGTCTTGAGCGCGGTGTCGGCGAGACCCTTGCGGGCGCCGTGCGCGGAGATGAAGAACTCGAGAACGGTAAGGCCCTCGCGGAAGTTTGCGGTGATCGGTTGCTCGATAATTTCGCCCGAGGGCTTAGCCATCTGGCCGCGCATACCGGCGAGCTGTTTGATCTGCGTGCGGTTACCGCGAGCGCCGGAGTCGACCATCATGAACACAGGGTTCATGTCGCGCTTGCCCTCGTTGTATTCGAGTGTGCGGAAGAGTGCGTTGGCAATTTCCTCACCGGTGTGGGTCCATATGTCCTGCACCTTGTTCTTGCGCTCGCCGTCCGTGATGATGCCTCGGCGGTATTGCTGCTCGACTTGGGAGACTTGGCTGTAGGCCTTTTCGAGGAGTTCGGTTTTTTCCTGCGGAATCATCATGTCGTTGATGCCGATGGAAACGCCAGCGCGGGTGGCCGAGCTGAAGCCGAGTTCCTTGAGCTTGTCGAGGGTTTCGACAGTGGTCTGCTGACCGCTGGCTTTGTAGCAACGCCAGATGATGTCGGAGAGCTGTTTCTTGCCGCAAACCTTGTTGAGGAATCCAAGCGCCTTCGGCCAAATCTGGTTGAAGACCACGCGACCGGCTGTGGTTTTTAGCACGGTGGAGGCGGAGTCGCCGTAGACCGTTTCGAGGCCCTTGTCGGGGTTCTTGAAAAGGATCGGCGATGTGGTGCGAATGGAGCCTTCGGAGAGGGCGAGCTCGACCTCTTCGGCATTTGCAAAAAGCGGGCGGCGCTTTTTCTCGTCGGCATCCTCGGCGCGGGGTTTTTGCGTGAGGTAGTAGCAGCCGAGCGGAATGTCCTGCGAGGGCGTGGTGATTGGCTTGCCGCTGGAAGGCGAGAAGATGTTATTCGGTGCCAGCATGAGCATGCGGGCTTCCATTTGCGCCTCGACGGAGAGCGGGACATGGACCGCCATTTGGTCACCGTCGAAGTCCGCGTTGTAAGCGGTGCAGACGAGCGGATGGACGCGGATGGCTTCGCCTTCGATAAGGATCGGCTCGAAGGCTTGGATCGACAGACGGTGAAGCGTCGGGGCGCGGTTGAGCATGACGGGGTGGCCTTTTGTGACCTCCTCGAGAATGTCCCAGACCTCGGGAGTCTGGCGCTCGATGAGTTTCTTGGCGCTGCGAACGGTGTGGACATAGCCGAGCTCTTTGAGTCGGCGAATGATGAACGGCTCGAACAAAACGAGCGCCATTTTCTTGGGAAGACCGCATTGGTGGAGCTTGAGCTCGGGGCCGATGACGATGACCGAACGACCGGAGTAGTCCACGCGCTTGCCGAGGAGGTTTTGGCGGAAACGGCCACCCTTGCCCTTGAGCATGTCGCTGAGGGATTTCAATGGACGATTCGCGGCACCGGTGACGGCGCGGCCGTGGCGACCGTTGTCAAAGAGCGCGTCCACCGACTCTTGGAGCATGCGCTTTTCGTTGCGGATGATGACCTCGGGGGTCTTGAGTTGGAGGAGGGTCTTGAGACGGTTGTTGCGGTTGATGACGCGGCGATAGAGATCGTTGAGATCGGAAGTCGCGAAGCGGCCACCTTCGAGCGGAACGAGCGGGCGGAGGTCCGGCGGGATGACGGGAAGGACATTGAGAATCATCCATTCCGGACGGCTCTTCGACCCGGCAAAGCCCTGAGCGAGCTTGAGGCGCTTGGCGAGTTTTTTACGGAGCTGCTTGGAGCGGGTGTTGCCCATGGCCTCTTCGATTTCCTTTTGGAGATCGGCGAGGTCGATATTTGAGAGGATTTTTTGGATCGCCTCTGCGCCCATTCCAGCGGTGAAGCTCTCTCCGTATTGCTCCTCGGCGTCGCGGAATTCCGCTTCGGTGAGGAGTTGGCCTTTCTCGAGAGGCGTGTTGCCGGGGTCGATGACCAAATAATCTTCGTAATAAATCACGCGCTCGAGCTGGCGGCTGGTCATGTCGAGCATGAGGCCGAGGCGGGAGGGCATGCATTTGTAGAACCAAATGTGGGAAACCGGCACGGCGAGGTCGATATGACCCATGCGTTCGCGGCGCACGCGGGAAAGGGTGACTTCCACGCCGCAACGGTCGCAGATGACGCCCTTGTGCTTGATGCGCTTGTATTTTCCGCAGGAGCACTCCCAGTCGCGTGTGGGACCGAAAATACGCTCGCAGAAAAGACCGCCCTTTTCGGGCTTGAAGGTCCGGTAGTTGATGGTCTCGGGGTTTTTGACCTCGCCTTTGCTCCAGCTGCGCATGGCGTCGGGGGACGCCACAGTGATTGCAACCTCGTCGAAACCGACCTCCTTGGTTTCACCAAGGGCTTCTCGGAAATTAATTTCTTTCATGTGTGGAATGGTTCGTCAGTTTTTGGTGGTTGGGATCAGGCGAGAGCGGCTTCGGTGAGGGACGGCTGTTTGCCGCCGACGCGAACATCGAGGCCGAGGCCCTGCATTTCCTTGATGAGCACATTGAAGGACTCCGGAGTGCCGGCTTCGAGCGAGTTGTCGCCCTTGACGATGCTCTCGTAAATGCGGGTGCGGCCGGCGACATCGTCGGACTTGACCGTGAGGAGTTCTTGGAGCGTGTAGGCGGCTCCGTAGGCTTGGAGCGCCCAGACTTCCATTTCTCCGAAACGCTGGCCACCGTATTGGGCCTTGCCGCCGAGCGGTTGCTGGGTGACGAGGCTGTAGGGTCCGACAGCACGGGCGTGGATTTTGTCTGCGACCAAGTGGCCGAGCTTGAGCATGTAGATATAGCCGACAACAACATCTTGGTCGAAGGCATCCCCGGTGAGGCCGTCGTATAGCGTGGCCTTGCCGTTTTCCTTGATCCAAGTGTAGCCGTCCACTTTCCTGGCTTCTTTGAGGTATTCGCGGATTTTCGATTCGGGAATGCCGTCGAAAACCGGAGTCGCGACCTTGAAACCGAGCGCCTTGGCAGCAACGCCGAGGTGGGTTTCAAGAACCTGACCGACATTCATTCGGCTTGGCACGCCGAGCGGATTGAGAACGATGTCCACAGGTGTGCCGTCCGCGAGGTAGGGCATATCCTCTTCGGGAACGATCTTGGCGACGACGCCTTTGTTTCCGTGGCGGCCGGCCATTTTGTCACCCACGCTGAGCTTGCGCTTGCTGGCGATGTAGACTTTGACCTGCTTGATGATGCCGGGGTCGATATCGTCCCCGCTCTCGATGCGGCCGAGGTTTTGGTCGCGCTCGTTGTCGAGGTCGACAAACTTGTGTTCGAACTGGCCGATGATCTCGTGGATCTTATTGCGGATCGGGCTTGGGTCGATTTCGACATGGTTGTAAACGCCCGCGAGCTTGCGAAGGAGTTGCTTCGTGATCTTGCGGTTCGCCGGGATGATGATCTCGCCGGTCTGGGCGTTCACCACATCGAGCGGGATTTTTTCGTTGAGGAGGATGTTCGAGAGCGCGGCGGTGAGTTGCTCGTGGAGGTCTTCTTTCCGCTTCTTGTGGTCCTCACCGATCATCTTTTGCTGACGCTTTGACTCGGAAGGGGTCATTTTGGTGCGGGTGACCTCTTTTTTGGAGGAGACCTTCACATCCATAACGATGCCGTAGGTGCCGGACGGAACGGTGAGCGAGGTGTCCTTCACATCGGCTGCCTTCTCGCCGAAGATGGCGCGCAGGAGGCGCTCTTCGGGGGCGAGTTCGGTCTCGGATTTCGGAGTAATCTTGCCGACGAGGATGTCGCCGGGTTTTACCTCTGCTCCGATGCGGATGACGCCGTCGCTGCCGAGGTTTTGGAGGGCCTCTTCGCTGACATTCGGAATATCGCGGGTGATTTCCTCAGGGCCGAGCTTGGTGTCGCGGGCGCCGATCTCGAATTCATCGATGTGGATGGAGGTGTAGATGTCCTCTTTCACCACGCGCTTGGAAATGAGGATCGCGTCCTCGAAGTTGTAGCCGTTCCAAGACATGAAGGCGACGAGCACATTGCGGCCGAGGGCGAGTTCGCCTTTTTCGGTGTTTGGTCCGTCGGCGATGACATCGCCCTTCTTGATCGATTGTCCTTTTTTGACGATCGGCTTTTGGTTGATGCAAGTGCTGGCGTTTGAGCGCATGAACTTGCGGAGTTCGTAAACGAACACTCCATTTTCCGGATCGTGCTTGATTTTCTTTTTGCCTTCCGGAAGCGCGCCGTCCTTGGTGATGACGATCTGATTTGCGGTGACCGAGGCAACCTTGCCAGCGGATTCGGAGCAAATGACAGCGCGCGAGTCGCGGGCGACGCGGCCTTCGATTCCGGTGCCGACGATCGGCGAGTCGGAGGTGAGGAGCGGAACGCCTTGGCGTTGCATGTTCGAGCCCATGAGCGCGCGGTTGGCGTCGTCATGCTCGAGGAACGGAATCAAGCCAGCGGCCACAGAGACGAGCTGCTTCGGCGAGACATCCATGTATTGAACTTGGGATGGCTCGACTTCCAAGAAGTCGCCGCGATAGCGGGTGGAAACCTTCTCACCGGTGAGGTTGCCTTTGGCATCCACCGTGGAGTTCGCCTGCGCGATGTAGAAGTTTTCGTCGCGGTCGCCGCTGAGGTATTCCACCTCATCTTGAACGCGGCCCTTCGCCACCTTGCGGTAAGGGGTTTCGATGAAGCCGAAATCATTGATCCGGGCGAAAGTGCTGAGCGAGCTGATGAGGCCGATGTTCGGGCCTTCGGGCGTCTCGATCGGGCAAATACGGCCGTAGTGCGAAGGATGCACATCTCGAACTTCAAAGCCCGCGCGATCTCGGCTGAGGCCTCCTGGCCCGAGGGCGGAGAGGCGGCGCTTGTGGGTGAGTTCGGACAGTGGATTCGTCTGATCCATGAACTGGCTCAGCTGCGAACGACCGAAGAAATCGCGAACGACGGCGCTGAGCGATTTGGGATTGATGAGCTTCTGCGGAGTGATCTGGTCTGTGGTGGGATCAAACAGCGTCATGCGCTCGCGGACGAGACGCTCGGTGCGGGCGAGGCCCACGCGGCACTGGTTCGCGAGAAGTTCGCCAACGGTGCGGACGCGGCGGCTGCCGAGATGGTCGATGTCATCGGTCACACCATCACCCGCACGGAGGCGGACGAGATATTTCATCGCAGCGACGAAATCCTCCTTGGTGAGCGTGCGCTCCTCCTCGGAGACCTTGAGATCGAGTTTTTGGTTGATCTTGTGACGACCGACGCGGCCGAGATCGTAACGCTTGGCGTCGAAGAACAGGCGCTTGAGCATGCTGCGCGAGTTTTGAACGGTTGGTGGATCGCCGGGGCGGAGCTTGCGGTAGATGTCTTTGAGAGCCTCGTCCTCGTCGTGGGCGGGATCTTTTTTGAGGGACTTGATGATGGTGTCGTCCTCTTTGGTATCCACGACCTTGACGGTCTTATGGCCGAGGCGGAGGAGTTCGCGAACGATCGCGGTGGTGAGGGGCTCGAAAGCACGGCCGACGGTGATTTCGCCGTCGCGGATGTCGGCGATCAGGACCTTCGTGGCGATCTCTTCCTCGTCGAGTTTCTCGCTGAGTTTGAGATCCTCGGTTTTGTAGAAAAGTTTAACAATTTCCTCATCCGACGGATAGCCGAGGGTGCGGAGGAAGGTGGTGGCCAAAAATTTGCGGCGGCGCTTGCGGCGGTCGAGATAGACATAGAGCAGATCGCTGGTATCGAACTGCACCTCGATCCAAGAACCGCGGTCGGGAATGATGCGGAAGCCGTGGAGGACTTTGCCATTTGTGTGAATCGAGGTCTCGAAGCAAATGCCGGGTGAGCGGTGGAGCTGGGAAACGACGACGCGCTCGGCGCCGTTGATCACAAAAGTGCCCTGTGGAGTCATGAGCGGAAGTTCGCCCATGTAGACTTTTTCCTCCTTGGTGCTGCGTTCATCCTTGTAGCGGAAGGTCACATAAAGCGAGGCGCTGAAGGTCTGGCCTTCGCGCTGGGATTCGAGCGCGGACATTTTGGGTTCGCCGAGCTCGTAGCTGACGAAGTCGAGGGAGGATTTGTCCTCGAAACCATGGATCGGGAAAAATTCGCGGAAAACGGCCTGAATGCCGACATTCCGGCGCTTACTAACCGGAACATCCCTTTGGAAAAACTCGTCGTAGGAATTAATCTGGAGCTCGATGAGGTTGGGTGGCTCGATGGCCTCTTTCAATTTACCGAATTGGATGCGTTCAGACATGGTTTTGGTGCGGTGCCGCGGGTTGGGTTGGCCGAGTTCAGTCGGCCGGGTTCATTCGCCGATCACTGGAAACAAAAGATCCGGCATCGATGAACGACCTCTTCTTGAGGCGGTTGCGATGACGGAGACTTGATTGTTTTGTGGTGCTGGACGGCAGATGTTTGTGAGAAAAACGGATGAAGCGAGCGTGAAAAGGTAGGGAGTTTGGCAGAGGGATCAAGGAAAATTTTCCCGATCCCCCTGCGCAAAAAATCCGACTTACTTGATGTCCACTTTGGCGCCAGCGGCCTCGATCTTTTTCTTGATCTCGGCGGCTTCTTCCTTGGTGACACCTTCTTTGAGAGCCTTGGGGGCTCCTTCGACGAGGGCTTTCGCCTCGGCGAGTCCGAGACCGGCCACAGCGGCGCGGACCTCTTTAATGACGGCAATCTTGTTGCTGCCTGCATCGGTGAGGATGACATCGAAGGATGTCTTCTCTTCAGCGGCGGGAGCTGCAGCGGCGGGACCGGCGGCTGCAACGGCTACGGGAGCAGCGGCGCTAACGCCCCATTTTTCTTCGAGTTGTTTAACGAGGTCAGCGATTTCGAGGACGGTGAGTCCGCTGAGCTGATCGACGAGTGCTTGTGTGTCTGCCATATGATGTGTGTGTTTTGGTATCGTCGCTTCCCGAGGCATCGGGTCGATTGAGCTGAGCAGCCGCCCAGCCGACGAGGAACCGGTTTATGTTTGGTTGGTATTCGTCCAGAGATTCGAAAACCTCCGGGCGAAAGTGTTTTTTTCGGGTTAGCTGGCGGAGCCGAGGGCGTCGGCTTTGGCTTTGAGGACGCGGGCGAGGCTCGAGGCGGGCTCGTTGAGCACACGCACGAACTGACTGGCCGGGGTCTGCAAGAGGCCCAGGAGCTTGGCGCGGAGGACATCCTTGCTCGGGAGGTCGGCTAGTTCATTAACTTGCGCCGCATTGAGCGGAGCATTGTCGAGCACGCCGGCACGAACGGTTGGGAGCTTGAACTCCGCGGCGAAGGTTTTGATCACTTTGGCCGCAGCGCAAATGTCGGTCTCACCGGTGACCATGGCGGTCTGACCGGCCAGCGAGTCGGTGAGCTCGGGCATCTGCAATTCCTGCGCCGCGATGCGGAGGAAGGTATTGCGGACAACGCTCATTCGGGCTCCAGCCTCGTAAAGACGGGTGCGGAGCGACTCGAAGTGCGGCACTTTCATGCCGGAGTAATCGACGATCAAGAGATATGGCGAGGCTTGAAGCTTCTCGCGGATGTCGGAAACGATGGTTGTTTTCTCGGGTCTCATGGATGAAATGGCTTAGTTTTTGAGATAAGGAGCCGGATCCACAGGGAGACCGGGCGACATCGTGGCGCTGAGGGTGATCGCGTCGACAAACGCGCCCTTGGCGGTGGCGGGGCGGGCTTTGACCACGGCGTCAATAACGGCGCTGCCGTTTTCAACAAGGGATTTCGAGTCGAAAGAAAATTTACCAACGGGAACGGCGATGTTGCCGTTTTTATCGAGTTTGAATTCCACGCGACCGGCTTTGACTTCTTTCACGGCCTTCGCGGTGTCGTCCGTGACGGTGCCGGTTTTTGGATTCGGCATGAGGCCACGAGGTCCGAGGACCTTGCCGAGCTTGCGGACTTCCGCCATGGCAGCGGGAGTGGCGACGGCGACATCGAAATCGGAAAAGCCGGAGGTGACTTTTTTGATGAGATCCTCGAATCCCACATATTCCGCACCGGCCTGCTTGGCGGCTTCGGCGGCTTGGCCGCTGGCGAAAACAAGCACTCGGACATTCTTGCCGCTACCATTCGGGAGTGGGCAAGTGCCGCGGACCATTTGGTCGCTCTGCTTGGGATCGACACCCAGCTTGAAGGAAAGAGTCACCGTCTGGTCGAACTTGACGGGAGGAAGGGTTTTCAAGGTTTCAACGGCGTCGTTCAAAGAGAATTTTTTATTCGCCTCTACTTTGGCCGCTGCCTCGCGGTAGCGTTTGCTGCGTTTTTTTTGCATGTATTTTTTTGCAGTGCGAACGACCATCCGGTCTCCTGCGGTTGAAGTGCCCCGGTTCGCGGGAGGGGAGAGACTAGGGGCGAGTTAGCGACTGTCAAACAAATTTCCAAAAAAAATTTGACTCCGTGACGACGACTTCTAGTGTGCACGACCGCGCTTCCGCCCAACGGCGCCACCATTTCATGAAAGCCAAAAACATCGAAGCAGCCTCCAAGGTCATTACCGAGTCCCAGATTTTAATCAACATGGTCTCCCGTCGTGTTCGTCAGTTGAACGCCGGAAGCCGTCCGCTCATCGACGCCGAAATCGGCGAAGGATTCGCTGACATCGCGCTTCAGGAAATCGCGCAAGGCAAGATCGGCCTTGCAGTGACCGAGCCTCTCGCGGCCTAAGGCCTGCCCTGCGGTTGCGCACCGCTGTATGTCCTCGGAAATTACCACGAACCGGAAAGCTTTTCGGGATTACCACATCCTCGAGAAATTCGAAGCCGGCGTGGAATTAAAAGGCACTGAAGTCAAGTCCCTCAGGGCTGGCTTGGTTTCGCTCCAAGGCTCTTTCGCCCGCGTGCAAAACGGCCAGATTTGGCTGCATGATTGCACGATCCAACCCTACGAGCGGGCCAGCCACGAACAGCACGAATTGAAGCGACCCCGCCGGCTCCTGATGCACCGACTCGAGATTGATCGGCTTGCTGTCTCGGTCGAGCGGGAGGGTCTCACCATTCCCGTCCTCCGGCTCTATTGGAAGAAAGGCCGCGTGAAAGCCGAGATCGGTCTGGGCAAAGGAAAGCTCGATACTGACAAGCGAATGGATTTGAAAAAACGCGTCGAGACCCGCGAGGCGGAACGGGCGGTCTCAGCTTTCAACAAGCGCGGTCGCTGACCCGCCGAAAAGTCGCCAAGCAACGGCCCTCGACGACCTTCATCGAGGCCATTCGAAAATCGAGCGGCTTCGGCAAAAACTCCCCTGGCAATCCCGTGAGCGTTGGCGTTTTCGCACCACCGAGGATTTGAGGGAAAATTTCCACCTCGATTTCTTCAATCGAATCCGTTTCCGCCAAGGCCCGGAGCGCTTCTCCCCCACCCTCGCCGGCAAGCAACTTGCCATCGACCGACATCGCGAAGCGGGTCTTTTTTTTTGCGCTCATGCGCCGGGGTTGCGGCCCTGCTCGAGGTTTTGCTCGATGCGGTGCTCCAGGGCATCGACCGCATTTTCCATCTCGCCGAGCGGCATTCTCTGCGAAGTGCGATAGCCGAGATAGATCACGCCACCGACGAGGCTCCAGAAAACCTGCATCATGAAACCCGAAAGCGAGACGAGCGTGGCGATGGATTCCGGCGTGGCATAGAGCGCACCGAGGATTTGGATGAAGAGCCCCTCGCGGAGGCCCGCTCCACCAATGCTGATGGGCAACGCCGTCACGGTCGCCACGATCGGCATCACACAATAAATGCTCAAAAGATTCAGCCCGGCACCGAAGGCTTTTGCCCCAAACCAGAATGTGGAAAACATCAGCAGATGCGCGGGGATCGAGAGCAGGAAGGCCTTGCCGACCGATCCGCCCGCCCGGGCGTATTCCACAAAAGCTCCTGCGGCCTCGACGAGCTTGTCGTGCGCGGGCAGCCATCGCGGAAGTTTCGCCGCGAGATGGAATCGCCCCGCCAGCCATGCCACGATAACAAATCCGATCGAGCCGCCGAGGATTAACGCGGCCGTGGCCACGCCGTAGCGGGTGACTTCGTGCGCCATGAGGTCCTGCCAGCGAAGCAGGATCACCACAGCCGAAACCGCCGCCAGCGCAAGCACGCCGACCACACGGTCGATGAAAACACTCAGCAAAGCGCCGGCTTTTTTATCGGGAGCCTCGCGCATGATGAGGAAAATTTTGATGATGTCGCCGCCAGTGGCTCCGAGCAGAAAGAGGTTGAAAAACATCCCCACGAGAAGAATTCGCAAGCTCCGCCAATACGAGATCGCGATGCCCTGCACATCGAGCAGGATGATCCACCGCTTGGCCTGCAGCAGCAGCCCGCCGACGAGCGCGAGAAGGCCCGGGAGCAACCACCACTCGTTCGCCACATCGAGCGCCTCGAGCATTTTTCGATTCTGCTCGGGATTGCGGAAAATCCAGAAAAGCAGGCCGACGGTGACGAGCAACTGGATCGCGGTGAGAAGGTGTTTTTTCATGTGAACCGTTTGGCCCAAGCTTCTGCCGCGTTGACGATGTCGGCCGCCTCGGTGCGCGGGGACATTTCCAAAACCATGGCGCATTTTTTCGGAAGCAACGGCACGAGTTCGTCGAAGCGAATCCCACCGCTGAGGGGCGGGCAGTGGTCGCGAAACGGCCAGCGCGTGTCGTGAATATGGCAGCCGAGGAGCCGGGGAGCCATGGTTTCGAGATGCTCGCGGTGGTCGATGAGGCCAAGGTTTTCCTTGATCTGGGCGTGGCCGAAGTCATGCCAGTAGCCGGCGTTTTTCGAGTCAAGGCGTTTGAGAAAATTCGGGAATTCCCGCTCGCTCGGGATCGCCTCGTAGTGTTCGCGGTTCTCGATGCCGAGCTTCACTCCGCGCTTGCCGGCGTGCTTGGCGGCTTCGCGCAGAGTGTCCAGCACACGAATGGTGTAGGCCTCGGCCACTTTCTCGCGTGTCTGCACGGCGGCGAGCTTTTGGCGGACATATTCGCGGGAGTGGAGATTGCCCTGCTCGACCATCGCACGGAGTGGTTCGCTCAAATTCAGCGAGCGCATGCGGCCGGTGTGGACGACCACAAATGGCGCTTCAAGTTTGGCCGCCCAATCGATCGTCGCGAGTGTGAGCTTGAGGGCGCGGTCACGGTCCGTCGCCCGGTCGGAGGTGAACTCGTAGCAATCCGGCGAGTCAGTCTGAACTTCGACCGGCATGGGCATGAAATTGTGGACGCTGGAGACCTGGAATTTTCGCTTTTCGCGGATTTGGAGGACACCCTCGAATTGCGACGGGCGGATGCCGTGACTGAGTTCGAGTGAGTCAAAGCCGAGCGCCAGGATTTCCTCGATCATGGCGCGGCCGTCTTGGTGACGCCAAGAATTCCAGCAGGTCGACAGCGAAAGTTTCACGGGGTGGAGATTAACAAAAACCAGCAGAAGGTCACGGCCCTTGTCGGGTTTGTTCGGAAAAGCAAAAAGGCGTTCCGCTGTGGAACTGCGGAACGCCTATTTGTGAAATGGCCTGACTTATTGCTGGGCGGGTTTGTTGCGGTATTTGCCTGCGTCCGTCTTTTCAAAATGGCCGAGTTTCTTGCCTGTGCTGCTGAACCACACATAGATGTGCTGGATCGGCTTGCCGACTTGTGCAGCGATTTCCTTCACGCTGGCTCCGGCTTCTCCGGCAGCGTTAAGGATCGAGGTGATTTGCTCTTTGAGTTGGCCCTTAGGAGCGCGTGGGCGTGTGGATTTGGCTCTTTTCGCGCCGGCTTTGCGACCGCGTTTGGCTTTTTTAGCACGGAGCACGCGAATGGCCTCGCGAGTTTCGCCGGAGGCTAATGCGGAGATTTGTTTCTCAACGGCTTCAACTTTCGCCAAGAGGGTTTCTTTTTTCTTGGTAAGAGAAAGAAGAGCCGACAAGGTTTTCGTATTAATATCTGCGAGTTTCATGAGGCCAAAAGAAAAGCCTGAAATCGCTTCCGTGTGCAATCTTTTTTTACAACAAATGAATCACTTTGAAATCCCGGGTCCGGGGGAATTCCATATTTACTGTGTCACTTCCCAAGGGGATGAAAGTATTTTGAGTAAATCTGAATATCAAAGGTATGCGTTATTTTCTTCGAAACACTCCCGAGATATTTATCTCAAGAGTCGCAGTGCGGTGCGACATTTAGCGGCGAATTATACAGGGAAAAAAACTTCGGATTTGGAATTAGAAATCTCACCGCAAGGGAAACCTTCCTTAAAATGCACGCCGCACCTACATTTCAACCTGAGCCATTCAGGGGATTCCGTTTATATTGCCTTCTCATCTGATCCAGTGGGTTTTGATATCGAAAAAACTTCTAGAAAAGCAAACTTCTCGAAGCTCGCGCAACGGTATTTTCAACCGAGCGAGAGGGAACTTATGGATGCCTCTTCAAAACCCGAATGTATCGCTTTTTTGGAGCTTTGGACCGCCAAGGAAGCCATGCTTAAACTCCTCGGAATCGGAATTGCTTACGGGTTGGACAAAAGTCTGGTTTTGAATCCAGAGGAAGGACTTTTTAATGATACAAAAATCCACTTCAACCGCTATGCTTGCGGAGATTTGATAGGAACATTAGCGAGTTTTTCCAAGATTTGCTTGGTGCGCGAATTCACTTATTGACCGGAGGATTTTCGGCTTCTTCCATCGCAGCGCGAAGGTTTTCCCGAGCATCTAGAAGATTCGGATCAATCTCCAAGGCGCGACGAAAACTCGCGATCGCTTCGGTTTTTTTTCCAGATTGGTAGAGCGTCACGCCGAGATTGCACAGGAAGGTAGGATTGTCCGGATAACGCCGACAGAGGTCGGCGTAAAACTCGGCGGCCGCAGCGGGCTGGTTATCCAGCAGCAACGCCCGCGCGAGATTGGATTGGATCGCAACGATATCCGGTGATAGGCGAAGCGCCTCTTGAAAATGCTTGATGGCTGCCTTTGTATCCTTTTTGGCGAGCACAGCGGACCCGAGGTTGTTCTGCGTCTCAGCCAAATCCGGTCGCAATCGGGTAGCTTCCCGCAAATGTTCGAGCGCGACATCGACATTGCCGCGATTGAACTCCTTGGCGCCAATTCGGTTGTGAGCCTGCCAGCACTCCCAGTTATGCAGTAGGGTGTAGTTCCAAAGTTTGTCTTCATTTTCCCAGATTCCGGCATAGCGATGACTCCAGAAAGCCAGCACGACCACGACAAACGCCGCGAACGCTCCAAAAACCAGACGCCATTTCTTTCCAGCAAGGTCGGTTGCGCGAAACCCAACTCCGACGCCCAGCGCCACGACTCCAATCATCGGGATGTAAATGAAGTGGTCCGCCACCCACCCCACCCTCATATACGACATCGCGACGAAGCCCAGCACCGGCAGCAGCGTGATAAGATAAAATCCCACACCCATTAGCGCATGCCGACCCCAGGTTTTTCGGCGAATCCAAAAAACTCCCAGGACTCCGGCGAGAACCGACCACGGAAGGAATTGGATGAGTTCCGGAGGATTGGCATTCCACTGCGGGTAGATCGGCAGAAGCAGGACCGGCCAGAGGATTTTCGAAAGGTAGAAAAAGATCGCCATCCCGGCGATGGCAAATCGTGAGTCCAGCCCGCCAATCGGGATCGGCTCGTTACCGATCGCGCGGCTGTGCTGAAAATACAGCGTCACCAACCCCAAAATCAGCGACACCAAAAAAAACGGCGCGGAATTCCAGAGGTCACGCCAAACAATTCGGTCCCGCCGCCACCAGATATACAGCAACATCACCACGGGGAACATCACCGCTGAGCTTTTGGCCAGCATCGCCGCTAGAAAAAACACCAACGCCCCCCAATAAAAAATCCGCCGCCCCGTATCCTCCAACCTCACAAAGAAACACCCCGCCGCCAGAAAAAACGGGAGCGAAAAGGTATTCTTCAGCTCCGAGACCCAAGCAACCGACTCCACTGCAATCGGATGAACCGCAAAAATCAACCCCGCCAGCCAAGCCCCCCTCAGCCCGATGGTTTTCAGCAACGTCCATACGAGGCATGACCCCAGAGTGTGAAGCAGCACCGACGCGACATGGTAGCCGGTAGAGTCCATCCCGAACCATTTCCACATGAGCCAAAGCAAGCTCATCGTGAGCGGAAAGTAGTCGGCCGTTTTCGGCTCCACCCAAAAACTCGCGAACCCGTCCGGCGACTGCACCACCGGGTTTGCCGTAATCAGATAGTCGTCATCCCACAACCAGTCGCCATTGAAGACCGGCGAATAAATCCACAGGCAGGCGATCACAATCACGAGCACCTTCACGATCAGCGTTTCCCATTTTGAAAAATTGGTCTGGGACTTGCGGGTGGTGTTCATGAAAAAGTTTTGCTGAAACAAACGGCGTCGGTAGGCGGATTAGCACCAACTCAAAAATTGAGCGAAAAAAAAATTGATGCCCGAACCGCGCCGGTTCGTATATAACCTAGTCGATCTTTTAACCAACAACTCCACAATGAGCGCCATCACAGCCGAAGCACCCGCCGAAACAAGCCACCAGCACCACGACGACCACCAGGAGGTCGGATTCGTCAAAAAATACCTCTGGACCTACGACCACAAAATGATCGCGCTCCAATACCTCTGGACCGCGCTCGCTTTCCTCTTCATCGGCGGAGCGCTGGCTATGGGAGTTCGCTGGCAACTCGGCTTCCCCGGCGTTCCAATTCCGTTCATCGGCAATCTCCTTCCATCCACGGTTGCCGTGGACGGCTCGATCATCCCCGGTGGCTACAACATGCTTGTGACCATGCACGCCACGGTCATGGTTTTCTTCGTGGTTATGCCACTGCTCATCGGAACATTTGGAAACTACCTCATTCCGCTCCAAATCGGCGCGGGCGACATGGCGTTCCCGCTACTTAACGAGGTTAGCTACTGGCTTTATGTGCTCTCCGGCTTTATTCTCCTTGCCGCATTCTTCGTTCCCGGAGGCGCACCCGGAACCGGTTGGACAGGTTACGCACCGCTCAGCTCTGTGGCCGCCTATAACGGCACCCCAATCGGCCAGAGTCTTTGGGGCGTGGCGCTGTTCGTAAACGGCCTTTCCTCGATTGCCGGCGCGACGAATTACATCACGACGGTCGTGAACATGCGCGCTCCTGGCATGAGCATGTTCCGGATGCCGCTGCCCGTTTGGTCGCTATTCATTACAGCCATCCTCCTGCTCACTGCCGTGCCGGTTCTTTCCGCCGCAGCGGCGATGCTTTTCGCCGACCTCAACTTTGGAACGAGCTTCTTCTCTCCCGCTGGTGGTGGCCAACCCCTCCTCTGGCAGCACCTCTTCTGGTTCTTCGGCCATCCTGAAGTCTACATCATGATTCTTCCTGCAATGGGTCTGACCTCGGAAATTCTTGCGACTTTCTCTCGCAAACCAATCTTCGGTTACAAAGCGATGGTTTACGCCATGATTGCCATCGGATTCCTCGGTTACATCGTGTGGGGTCACCACATGTTCGTCAGCGGCATGAACCTCACCCTGAGCGCGGCTTTCTCGGTTTCGACCATGATTATCGCCGTTCCTTCGGCCATCAAAACCTTCAACTGGATGGGCACCGTATGGCGCGGATCGATTGAGTTCACCACACCGATGTGCTTCGCGCTGGCCTTCGTCTCGATGTTCGTCATTGGCGGTCTGAGCGGCATTTTCATGGCCTCCACGCCGGTCGACCTATTCGTTCACCACACCTACTTCATCGTCGCGCACTTCCACTATGTGCTCTTCGGCGGAAGTATCTTCTCGATCTACGGAGCCATCTATTTCTGGTTCCCGAAAATGTTTGGTAAAATGCTGAACGAAACGCTCGGCAAGGTTCACTTCTTCGCCACCTTGATTTTCTTCAACTTGACCTTCTTCCCGATGCACAACCTCGGCCTCGGCGGAATGATGCGCCGTATCGCGGATCCGACCGTTTACGATCACCTGCGCCAGCTTCAACCGCTCAATGTGCTCTGCACCATCGGTGCGATCGGCCTCGGCTTCTCGACCTTCCTCTTCATCTGGAATGTCGTGATCAGCCTCCGCAACGGCAAAAAGGCTCCGGAAAATCCTTGGCTCTCGAACACACTCGAGTGGACCATTCCATCGCCTCCCGGGCACGGCAACTTCCCGAAAACCCCGACTGTCTACCACGGCCCCTACGAATACAGCGTTCCCGGTATCGAGAAGGATTACCTCCCGCAAAACGAGCCAGCGCCAGACAGCGCCCGCTTGGAGTCGCACTAAGCGCGTCCGCGAATGGACGCCACCCGCTCGCCGATCAGTTCACGCCGCGTCGCCTTGCACTACTGGTGCATGGCGACTTGGATGGCGACTTTCGTGCTCCTCTGCAGCGGCGGCATCGTGACCTCAAAGGGGGTAGGAATGTCGGTTCCCGACTGGCCGACCACTTTCGGCTATAACATGTTTTTCTTTCCGATCTCGAGCTGGGTCGGCGGAATTTTTCACGAACATCTCCACCGGCTCATCGCCTCGGGGATCGGCCTGATGACCATGATCCTGACGGTTTCGACTCTGGCTGTGGAACCTCGCCGCTGGGTCAAAAACCTCGCCGCGATCGCCTTCATCGCTGTCTGCATCCAAGGCCTCCTCGGCGGCCTCCGCGTTTCGCTCTTCAAAAACGAAATCGGCATCTTCCACGGCATGCTCGCCCAATCGTTTTTCTGCCTGCTGGGCATCCTCACCGTCAGCACCAGCCCGCGATTCCTTCGTGGAAATTGGGACCTCTTCCTCCCCCACCCATTCCTGAAAAAAATCGTCCTGCTCGCGACCGCGCTGATTTTTGTCCAACTCGCCCTTGGCGCCTCGATGCGCCACGCACACCTCGGCCTCTCGATTCCTGACTTCCCTCTGGCCTACGGAAACATTCTGCCCGACACCTCCGCTCCAACGATTGAAAAAATCAACGAAGCCCGCTTGGCCGATAGCCAAATGCCAACCACGGCTGCCCAAATCTGGCTCCAAATGGCCCACCGCACGATGGCGTTCGTGATTCTCGGCGTCGTCGTCGCTGTGGCCGCGCTCACTTTTTCAAACCCCATCGCCCGCGCCGCCTCCGCGTGGGGAGCGGCTTGGCTGGGGATGATCCTTTGCCAAGTTGCGCTTGGCGCCTGGACCGTTTGGTCGAACAAAGCGGCCGATGTCGCCACCGCCCACATGGCCCTCGGCGCCCTGTCCTTGGTCGTCGGCGTGATTTTCACTTTCCGCTTGTTCCGCGCCTCGGACAGCAACCGCTTCACGGTGCCTGACGACCTCCACTCCTCCAATCTGACCCGCGTCGCATGAAGCCCGCTACCGCGACCACAGATTTGCAAAAGATCGGCCTCCTCGACGATGTCATGGAACTCGTCAAAGCGCGCCTCTCGCTTCTCGTTCTTCTTACCACACTCGTCGGCTTCCTGATCGCCTGGCGCGGCCCGATGGATTGGGTGCTTCTCACCGCCACGCTCCTCGGCACCGCCCTCTGCGCCGGCGGAGCCGCCGCACTCAATCAATGGATGGAACGCGATATCGACGCCCGGATGAAGCGCACCCGTGAGCGTCCCCTCCCCGGCGGCCGGATGTCTCCGCGCGATGCCCTGCTTTTCGGCCTGCTCTTTTCCCTCACCGGTATCGCGATTCTCGGGCTCTTTACGAATCTCCGCGCCGCGTTCCTCGCGTTTGCCACCATCGCCATCTACATCATCGTCTACACTCCGATGAAGCGGATGAGTTCGCTGAATACCATCGTCGGTGCGGTTCCCGGTGCGCTCCCGCCGCTCATTGGCTGGGTCGCCGCGCGCGGCAGTTACGGCCTCGAGGGCGGCCTTCTTTTCGCCACCCTCTTTTTCTGGCAAATGCCCCACTTCCTCGCCATCGCCTGGATGTTTCGCGATGACTACAAAGCCGGCGGCTGCGTGATGCTCACGGACAACGACTCCGACGGCTCCATGACCGGCCGCCAAGCCCTGCTCTACTCGATCTGCCTCCTTGTCATCTCGCTCCTGCCCGGCTTCCTCGGCTTCAACTCACCGTTTTATTTCTACGGCGCGCTTCTGCTAGGTCTCGGATTTTCGGCCTTCTCGGCGATCTTCCTCATCCGCCGCGACCGCGACTCGGCCCGAAACCTCTTTTTCGCCTCGATCCTTTACCTCCCGCTTTTGCTCGGCCTCTTGGTCGCCACCCTCCGATGAGCAACAAGCCCCGCCGCGCCAATTTTCGCCTCATGGTGATCCTCTGGATTTTCGCCGTGGGATTGACCGCGCTCGTTTTAATCCTTATGAACCTCCGAGGGCCACTGACACCGCCCTGATTTTTTAAAAAATACCAAACACACCATGTCCAGCGCAGCCCTAACCCACGATTCCCACGACCATCCAAGCGCCCCGCCCGCCGTGGCAAAATTCGGCATGATCATGTTTCTCATCTCCGAGGGCATGCTTTTCGCCGGTCTTCTCGGCGGCTATTTCGTCCTACGCTGGGCGGAAGTCGGTTTCCCTTGGCAAGCCGGTCACGCTTGGCCTCGCGGAGAGGGTGTTCCACTCCTCCCTGTCTTCCTCACCTCGATCAACACGGTGTTTCTGCTCGCCAGCAGCTTCACCTTCCACTTCGCCGAAGTCGCCGTGGCCAAGCGCAAATCCGGTCTCACTTGGCTCTTTGTCACCATCCTCCTCGGATCCCTCTTCGTCGGCATCCAATGCTACGAGTGGTGGCATCTCCATCACGAAGGCCTCTGGTTCAACACCGGCGGCGTTTACGGCTCGAGTTTCTTTTTGATCACTGGATTCCACGGATTGCATGTGGCCATCGGCGTTCTGCTCATCCTCTGGTGCTTCCTGCGTCAGCTTTTCACGAAGTGCTTTACGCCCGAACACCACCCTGCCCTCGCGAATGTCGCCCTCTACTGGCACTTCGTCGATGTCGTGTGGCTCTTCGTGCTCACACTTCTCTACTATGTCTGACCTCCCGGCTCGCTCCGGGATCAAACCAATCGTCTGGGTCATCGCCTTCGTTGCGGCGGCTCTCCTCATCGGGCTTGCCTATGTGAGCCTGAAAAACACCCGCCCTGCCGAGCCATCGGCGCCGATGGAAAAGCTCGCGCAGGTCCCGGAGTTCACGCTCACCGATCAAACCGGCGCCCCCTTCGCCTCCGCCGATCTCAAAGGCAAAATCTGGGTGGCCAATTTCATCTTCACCCGTTGCAAAGGCCCCTGCCCCCTCATCATCGCCCGCATGGTCGAGCTCAACGGCAAACTCAAAAAAATCCACGACGGCGTAAAGCTCGTGAGCTTCACCGTTGATCCCGAACACGACACGCCTCAAGTCCTCGCCAATCTCGGCCAAAATCTCGCCGCCAACCCGCCCGACTGGAAATTCCTCACCGGCTCGCCGGAGGCCATCAACAACATCGTCGTGAAAGGCCTCCTCCAACCCCTTGCCAAAGAGCCCGACGGCACCCCCGCCCACTCGCAACGCTTCGTCATTGTGGACGGCAAAGGCTGGATTCGCGGCTTTCGCGAGGGCGAAGACCCCGAGGTCGTCCAAAAGCTCATGGTGGACATCGGCACACTTTTGCGGGAAAATTCCACTATACAAAAATGAAAACCTTCTCGGCACTCCTCGCTGTCTTTTTCCTGACCCGCCTGCCCGCAGCCCTGGCTTGCGTCGGTTGCCGCGCTCCGGGCACCGCCGGCCCCGATGAACCGCAAACCATCACCGCCGGCATCGCCCTCTCCTGGGGCGTCGTCGGAATGCTCGGCGTCGTTTTTCTGATCGTCACCGGCTTGGTCTATTACATCGTGGATACCTGCCGGAAACTCGACCGCCAAAATTCGCCGCAATGAGCGTCTCCGATCTGCCGGCGCTCAACGCCGGACTCAACAGCATCGCGACCCTCCTCCTCCTCGCCGGTTTTATTTGCATCAAAACCGAACGCAAAATAGCCCACCGCTACTGCATGCTCGGGGCGTTTTTCGTCTCCTGCATTTTCCTCGCCACCTATGTCCTTCACAAATATCTCGTGCAAGGGGTTCACACCCCCTTCGGCGGCGAAGGCCTCTGGCGCACTTTTTACTACGGGATGCTTTTCTCGCACATCGTCCTCGCCATCGCCATCGTCCCGCTGATCCTTGTCACAATGACCCACGCCCTCAAAGGCCGCTTCGAGCGCCACCGCGCCTGGGCCCGCTGGACCTTTCCACTCTGGTTCTATGTCTCCGTCACTGGAGTGCTGGTTTACTTCATGCTCTACCAGTGGTTCCAAAAGGCGGCGTGAAACATGACGCCGCCGCTTGACCAACTCATTCGCACCGTGCGGCTTTGCTTTTTTAATGTCACAAAAAGTGACCATATAAAATCCCCCCTCCTCAAAAAAAACGCTCTCTCCCGCGCTATGCGAGGAGGGCTCTGCTTGTCAGAGCCGGAACGATGTGTTTGCAAAAGCCGCCCCGTTCCTGACAAGTAGGACCCTCCTGAGCTAATTACTTAATTACCAACGCTCAAAATTCCATGAACCCGCCTAACACCTCCGCCCGCCCGATGGGCCTCTCGCATCCCGGCGTGCTCGACGCCTTCGCCCACGACAAGCGCCGCGACCTTCTCGTGCTCGCCATGTATGAGAGCCGCCCTTGGAATGGCGACGAACGCCAACTCCAGCAACTCCAGGAAAAACTCAACGCCTACGCGTCCTTCATACTCGACGGCGAAATGGCCGACGCCTTCCCGCATTTCGTCGGCAAGCCCGTCGAAATCCAACTCCGCACACGCCACCTACCCGATCCCCTCGCACTCGGTCTGCTCGCCCAAGCCCGAGAACAACTCTCCCTTCAGAAAATCTCACTCGAGACCATCCAGATCGAGCCGGAATTCGAAGTCCAGCCCGAACCAGCCTCCAGCGGCTGCGGGTGCGGCGCGGGCCATTGCCAAAGCTGACCGATCCACCCGGACTATGGCCCGAATCAAGCTCCTCAGCACCGACTTCGATGGAACACTGATCGAGCACGGAGCGAACCTTCGATGCACGGCGGCCATGGCCGAGGTGCTCCTCCACAACAAGCACCAAGGCGGTTTCTGGGCCATCAATACCGGCCGCAGCCTCTGGCACGCCATCGAGGGCCTCGAAGAATTCCACCCGCCCGTGCCGCCGGATTTCCTGCTCACCAACGAGCGCGAGATTTTCCACCGAACCTCCGAGGGCCGCTGGGTGCCCGAGCACCACTGGAACCACACCTGCATGGAGCGACACGCCGAGCTTTTCGCTCAAGCTGACGACCTCTTCGCCAAAATCCGCACCCACACCACCGAGCATCCCGGCATCAATCTCGTGGAGGAAAACGACGAACCCGCCGGCGTGATCACCTCGAATGAGAAGGTGATGGAGGAATTTGTCGCGTTTCTTGAAAACGAGATCCGCACTCACCCCGATTTCTCCTACCAGCGAAATACGATCTACCTCCGCTTCAGCCATCGCGATTACCACAAAGGCTCCGCACTCGCCGAACTCACCCGTCTGATCGGCCTCTCGCGCGCCGATGTCTTCGCCGCCGGGGACCATTTCAACGACATCCCGATGCTTGATGGACTCCACGCCAGCCACGCCTGCTGCCCATCCAATGCCATTCCCGAAGTGCGTGAGATCGTCCTCCGCTCGAACGGCCACATCGCCACCAAACGAGCCGCCGACGGCGTGGCCGAGGCTTGGCATTTTTTCGAGAACGCCTCATGACCGACTCCTTCCGCAAAAAGCTCATCAAAAAACTCGGCGTCGCTGCGGTGATGACATCCCCCGCGCCCGAGTTCGCCTCCGACAAATGGTTCGCCAAAGGCTCGCCCGAGCTGGTCGTTTTTCCCAAGTCCACCGAGGAAACCTCCTTCGTCCTGCGCGAGGCCTACCGCGCAGGAATCCCAGTCACCCCTCGCGGTGCGGGCTACGGCTATGTCGGCGGATGCACACCCGTGGCGGGCGGGATCGTGCTGTGCCTCGACCGCATGAACCGCATCCTCGAAATCAACGAGCGCGATTTCGTCGCCGTCGTCGAGCCGGGCGTCATCACCGAGAAGCTCCAACTCGCCGCCCGCGCCAAAAAACTCTTCTACCCGCCCGACCCCGCGAGCCTGAAGGATTGCAGCCTCGGCGGGAATATCGCCACCAACGCCGGCGGCCCGCGCTGCCTCAAATACGGCGTCACCCGCAACTATGTCCTCGGCCTCACGGCCGTCCTCCCCGATGGCACGATCATTCGTTGCGGCGGCCGCACCCACAAAAACAAAACCGGCTTCGACCTCGTCGGCCTCTTTACCGGCTCGGAAGGCCTGCTCGGCGTCGTGACCCAAGCCACGCTCCGCCTCCTCCCCCTCCCCCCCGCCCGCGCGGTGCTCACGGCGGGTTTCCCCACGATGAAAAAAGCCGCCGCTGCGATCCAAGCGGTTTTCGCCGCCGGCTTCCTCCCCGCCGCCGTCGAGGTCGCCGATGAATTCACTCTCGATTCCGCCCGCGCCTACAACCCGAAGGCCGAGTTCCCGCCGGGCAAAGCCCAATTCATCCTCGAAGTGGACGGCCAACCTGCCAGCGTGAAAAGCGAAGCCGCCTCCCTCGAAAAGCTCCTCAAAAAATCCGGTGCCCTCGGCATCCGCAAAGCGACCACCGAAAAAACCTGCGAATCCCTCTGGTCCCTCCGCCGCGTCTATTCCCAATCCCTCAAAGCCACCGGCCTCAAGAAACTCAACGAGGACATCGTCGTTCCCCGCGGGCGGCTCGTAGACCTCGTGGACTTCGCCGCGCGCCTGCAAAAAAAATCCGGCCTCCCCATTGCCTGCTTCGGCCACGCGGGCGACGGCAACATTCATGTGAACATCATGGTCGCCGATCCCGAAAATCCCACCGTTCAAAAAAAAGCCAACGCCGCCTTGAACGAACTCTTCCGCCAAGTCCTCGCCTGGGACGGCGCGATCACCGGCGAGCACGGCATCGGCCTCGCCAAAATGCCTTGGTGGAATCTAGCCGTTCCCCCCGAAACCCGCGAACTCCACCGCCGCCTCAAATCCGCCCTCGACCCCAAAAGCCTGCTGAATCCGGGGAAGTTTGTTTAACCACAGAGAGCACGGAGAGGGAGAAAATTGGGCGGAACGAGAAAGCAGGCAATAAGCTCACCTGCGGGATAAATTTTCGCTGCAAAAACTCCGTGCCCTCTGTGTCCTCTGTGTCCTCTGTG
>CALFPA010000125.1 GCA_937919825.1 uncultured Spartobacteria bacterium
TCAATATCGGCTCCAAAACAAGGCAATTCATGGGAGCCGAGATGAGGAGGATCTGCTCGATCAGTTTTGAATCCGATGGCCCCTTCGATCCCCGCAGCGCCAACCTCCTCTTGCGGGAAAATGCCGATCATCTCGTGGGGTCATGGTCCATCGTCCCCGACGAAGGCATCCACTACGCCATGTTTAGCTTAATCGTCAGCGCCACAGCCGATGGGCGGACGATTGGCAAACTGATCGAACTGGTCGCCCATACCGCCGACGCGATGGAATACCGACTGACCGGCATGGATGAATTTTAAAACCCATACTCACCAACCCACCTCTGTCATTGCCACGCATCCTCAAAGTAGATGAATTACATCCTTCTCAACATGATTCTCTCCCTATGAACAACACCCCTTTCGAACCAAATTCCGAGGCCGACCTCGAATCCCCACTGTGCCCCGATCCCCGCATCATTTCTGCTCTCGATGACCTTGACTACCCTTATGAAGTCAATCCGAAGACGGCAGAATTTCAGGTTCGCTTTAACTACGACGACGAGCGGGCGCAGGTGGTTTCCATCGCTTCGTTCACGGAAGAGTTCATGGGAATCGAACTTCGCGACATTTCCTCCGCATCCCTTGTCTCCGAAGGCCTCTTTGATGCCCGCACCGCCAACTTTTTGCTGCGCGAAAATTCTGGAATGAAATTCGGCAACTGGCGAATCGAAGTCGGTGCGGAAAATAAACACTACGCCGTCTTCTGCATGACAGTCAGTGCCGCACTCCCTCATCGCGCCTTGGCGGAAATCATGGACACAGTCGCCCGAATTGCCGACGAGACAGAAAACCGCCTGTCTGGCCTCGACGAATTTTGATCTGATGGGTTTCTACTACCGAAAATCTGTGAACCTCAACTACAACGTGGTGATTGGCGAAATATTTGGGATATTCGCGCCGGAGGTGAAATGGAAATGCTCTCAAAAGACCTGACTCTTCCCACGCAGGGCCGGATCGTCCGCGTTCGCAGTCGGACTTGGCTTGTCGAGGAGGTTGAAAGCGACCCCGGACATGGAGCTACGGTTCATCTCGCCTGCTTGGATGACGACGCCCAAGGGGAGCTCCTCAGCGTGCATTGGGATTTGGAACTTGATGCCCGTATTGTCAGCGAGGAGTCATGGCGCGGGATCGGGAGCAAGGGATTTGACCCCCCGCGACTTTTTGCATCCTACTTGAACACCCTTCGCTGGAACTGCGTCACTGCCACAAGCCCCGACCTTTTCCAGTCGCCTTTCCGCGCTGGCATTCGATTGGACGCCTACCAGCTTGAACCTCTTCGCAAGGCCCTTCGCCTTCCTCGCGTGAACCTCTTCATCGCCGACGATGTGGGGTTGGGAAAAACCATCGAGGCTGGCCTGATCGCAACCGAGTTGCTTCTTCGCAGGCGCATCCGCGACATCGTGGTGGTCTGCCCGCCGTCCATGGTGCTGCAGTGGAAGGACGAACTGGAGACACGCTTCGGGCTGACCTTCGAGGTTTTCGACCGCACCTACATGGAGCGGATCCGCCGCGAGCGCGGCCATGCCGTGAATGCCTGGGACACTTTCCCGCGCTTCATCATTTCCCACAAACTTCTCATCGATGAAACCTATGCGGGCCCCATGCGCACTTGGCTGGACAACCTCCGCCCCGGCTCGCTTTTGATCTTCGACGAGGCCCATCACGCCGCTCCCGCCAGCAGTTCCAAATACGCGATCGATTCCCAGATCACGAAATCGATCCGCAAGCTCGCCTCCCGCTTCGAGCACCGCCTCTTCCTCTCCGCGACACCGCACAATGGCCACAGCAACAGCTTTTCCTCGCTCCTCGAAATTCTCGACAGCGAGCGCTTCATCCGCGGCGTGCGGGTGACCAAGGAGAACCGCGAGCGCGTGATGGTTCGCCGCCTCAAGGATGACCTTCGCAACATCGGGGTTCCTGGTTTCCCGAAGCGCACAGTCCAACAAATCGACCTCCCCGCTGCCCTTGGAGAGGCATCCTTCCCGAAGGACACTCCCGAACTCGCCCTCGCGGAAATGCTGAACGCCTACCGCGCCCTCCGGCTCGACCGTTTGCAAGGCGTTCCCAAACGCCAGCGCACCCACTTCGAGTTGCTCACCACCCAGCTTCAGCAGCGCCTTCTTTCCTCTGTCGAGGCTTTCGCTCGATCCCTGCGCGTCCACCGGCGCACCATGGAAAAAATCTGGAACAATGAAGCCAAACCCGCACCCGAGGCGCGGCTCGCAGGCTTTCGTGCCGGGCCTGTCGATTCCGAGGACGACCGAGCCACTTTGGGCGAGGAGGAACTCGATAGCCTCTTCGATGATGAAACGGAGAAAGCCACGCTCGCTTCAGCCACGGATGCCCCGCCGGAGGCTGCCGAGCGCCGATTGCTGGAGGAGATGACCTCCATCGCCGAGCGCGCCCGCCTCCAGCCTGATGCCAAGATCCGGTATCTCACCAAATGGATCCGTGAACACCTTCTCGACGGCTCCAATTGGAACGGCCGCCGCGTCATCATTTTTACCGAGTGGGACGACACAAAGCGCTACATCGTCCAGCAACTCCAGTCCGCACTCACCGGCACAGACCGCGCGGCGGAGCGCATCGAGGTTTTCCACGGCCCCACGCCGTTCCAGAAAAAAGAGGAACTCAAGCGCGCGTTCAATCTCCCGCCGGATCGACACCCGGTCCGCATCCTTGTCTGCACCGACGCCGCCCGCGAGGGCCTGAACCTCCAAGCCCATTGCCACGACCTCTTCCACTTCGATGTGCCTTGGAATCCGGCCCGCATGGAGCAGCGCAACGGCCGCATCGATCGAAAGCTCCAGCCCGCGCCCGAAGTTTTTTGCCGCTACTTTTTCTACACCGACCGCCCCGAGGACAAGGTGCTCCGGGTGCTGGCCCGGAAGACCCGAACCATCAAAGACGAACTCGGCAGCTTCACCGATGTCATTTCCGGCCGCCTCAAAAACGGCATCCTGCGCGACGAGGCTGCGCGCCTCGCCGAGGAGTTCGACTCCCTCTCCGATGCCGAGAAGGACAGCATCCGCGAAGAGGAACTCGAAGCCGACCGCCTTCGTGGCGACGATCTCAAAAAGGACATCGCTCGCTTGGAACGCATCGTCCAAGAGTCCGCCAAACAACTCCACTTCGACGCCCCCATGCTTCGCGACGCGATTTCCTGCTCGCTCGAAATGCTCGGTGCCGAGCCCCTGCGTGAGGAAAATCACGGTCGCTTCGTCCTTCCGAACCTCGACACGCAGCGCGGAGCCGATCCCACTTGGGTCTCCACACTCGATACCTTGCGCTCCCTCCCACGCAACGGCCGCCGCGATTTCGCTTGGCGCAGGGAGTCCCCCATCCGTCCCGTGGTGTTCGAGGCCCCCGAGGGTATTGATGACAGTTCCGTCCAACTTCACCTCTCGCACCGCCTCGTCCAGCGTCTCCTCGGCCGCTTCACCGCACAGGGCTTTGTTTACGACGACCTCTCCCGGGCTTGCTTCGCCACTTCGGACGATACCGTTCCACGGGTCGTCCTGCTCGGAAGGCTGGCTGTTTACGGTCCACGGGCCTCGCGTCTCCATGAGGAAATCCTGACCGTTACCGCGCGGTGGCTGCCGCTCGACCAACGCAAGGGACCGCTCTCCCTTTACGGCCGCGACGGCGAGCAGCGCACGATGCAGGTCTTGCGGCAGAATCTCGGCTCCGATGCCCTGAGGGAACCGCCCGCAGAGGTTCTCTCACGGCTTGCGGAAGCCCTTCCGCGCGACATCGAGGAACTCCTCTCCCACCTCCAACCCCGCGCCGAGGAATCCATGGCCGATGCTGTGCGCCAACTCGCCGCCCGCGGGGAAGCCGAGGCAGGCGAACTCATCAAGCTCCTTGAAGACCAGCGCCGTCGCGTGAACGACAACCTTCGCAAGTATCGGGACAATACCAGCCAGATGACTTTCGGCTTCGACGACGAGCAACGCCGCCAGATGGATTCCGACGCGCGCCGCTGGGAGGATTGGCTCGCCAATGTCGATGGCGATCTCCAGCGCGAACCCGCACGCATTCGCGAATTTTACACCGTGAAATCCCACCGCATCGAGCCCGTGGGCCTCGTTTACCTCTGGCCCGTTTAAGACCATGAAATACTATCTCTGGATCAACGAAACCCAAGACGGCCCATTCGCTCACGCTGATATTCTT
>CALFPA010000126.1 GCA_937919825.1 uncultured Spartobacteria bacterium
GAACGCACCAGTAATCCATCCCATCGACATCGACAACAACGACGGCAGGATTTTCTGGAACACTGCATTCATCAAATAATGAATTAAGGTTGAGTGGAGACACATTGCGCTTGAACAGCTGCCAAGTCGCTTCATCCCCCCAAGGGTTGGTTCGGTGATGCTCCGTGGCGGCTTCGATATCCAGATTCAAAAGAGAGAATCTTTTTCTGCGTGCGACTTCTCCCAATGTTCCGCCCCCCAAATGGCGCTGTCCAAACTCCACGGCAAAAGGCGCATAGCCTTTTAAGCGGGACAGAAGATGCTCGATTATGCCGGTCTCCTGGGTTCCTGCGCCAGAGCAGTAGGCAAGCAGTGGCAGGTTGTCTTTGTTGAGGTCGATGTATTTATTCACAGGAGGCCCAATGAGTTTCTGACTTTAATAAGGAAAATATTTAATATTTGTATTTTAATGATTTGGCAATTTTTTCGGCGATATCCCAGCCTTCCTGATCGTCGATGTCGGCGGATTCAGCGCGCGGGGTTTCGAGTAGGATCGGGCGTGTGCCGATGCGGGCGTTTGTGGCTTCGAAACTCG
This sequence comes from uncultured Spartobacteria bacterium, assembly GCA_937919825.1. GTDB lineage: Bacteria > Verrucomicrobiota > Verrucomicrobiia > Chthoniobacterales > Terrimicrobiaceae > UBA967. Next base: position 575 of record CALFPA010000126.1, read on the forward strand.
CTTTAGAAAAGATGTAGAGATTGGAATTTTCCTCAAACCACGGCTCGAGATCCTGCGTGCGGATGAGATTGTTCGGGTCGTGATTCACAGGAGATCCGTCCGCGCGGTAAAAGCGGGTTTGGAATTTGTTGACGGTGAAAAGGCTGTCGTGCGCGCCGGACTCCACTCCTCGACGGTATTCGCCGAGGGCGGCGCGGATGGATGCCGTAGAGAGGAGCGGATTGGTCGTGTGGGTCATCAAGTAGGAAGCGGCAGGCACATTGGCGAGATCGTCGGCAATAACGAGGTTCATGCTCACGAAGTCGCCGCAGATTTCCGGTTTCCGGTCACGAATGAGGATGCGATCGGTATCCACGAGACCTTTTTCGGCAAGGATGTCGCGGGCGTCGGTATTGATGACAATTTTGTCGATTTCCTTGACCTCAAGGAGCGTATCGAGAATCCAGCGGAAAAGGGGCTTGCCGGCGAACTCGCGGAAGTTTTTTCCAGAAACGCGGGCACTGTGGGCTTTCATTGGGAGCAGGGCGATTGTGGGCATTGGAAGGGAAAAGTGAAAGTGAGGGTGAGAGTGGAGGCCTATAGGCTGATGGTTTGGCCGGCTTGGAGGATTTTGAGTTTGAAGGGCGGGGCGAGGAGTTTGTGGAGGAGTTCGATTTCCTCGGGGAAAACGCTGTTGGGCGTGAACATGTCCCAATGGGTAGGGATGAGGGTTTTGACCCCGAAGTCGGCGGCCATTTGGAAGGCTTCGCGGAGAGTCATGTTGCCGATAATGCCTTGTGCATCGCGGTAGTGGTTGCGTTCGTTGACGGGTAGCAATGCGATATCGATCACCTCACCTTTTAAGGCGGCGAAAATCTCGGGATGCGGGATTGTGTCGCCGGCATGGTAGAGCGTGGTTTCGCCAAGTTTGAGCAGGTAGCCGACATCGCGGAGTTCACCCTCTGAATTGCGGTGAATTTCCGTGTGGGCGGCAGGCACGGCGCAAATAGATAGGTTGGCGGCAAGCTGGGTCCAACTGGCAGGTGGCGCTTCCGCCAAATCGCATCCTATGCTACGAAGAAGCTCCCTGGACTCAAAAGGGGCAAAAATCTGGATATGTGGCTGGGACTCCAAGAGGGGCGCCAAAGTCGCCGGATCGGTGTGGTCGAGATGCGCGTGGGTGAGCAGGAGAAAATCGATGTGCGGGCATGAGGCGCGGGTGAATGGAGGTGGAACTTGCCTTTTCAGACCGACTCCAAATTGTTCCGCCACGGAATTCGAGAGGTAGGGATCGATGATAAGTCGTTGGCTTCCTGACTCCAAGAGGCAGCCTACTTGACCGAGAAATTGGAGGCGGCCCGTAGCACTCATTTCTAACCAAAAATCTCCTTGTAGTCTTGTTTTTCAAAGACCGGACAAGCCCCGCCTAGCGTGGCATCGATGATTCGGCGACCATCGGCCTCAAAGGTTTGGCGGGCGCTGGTGTAAAAAAATTCGGAGTTGGCCAGTTCGGGGTTGTCCCATTTCTGACCATGCCCAAAATAGTTTTCGCAAAAATGGTTGGGATCCGGTCCATTCAGAACGCTTTCGTCGCCGGGCCTCCCTTGGTATTCATACCGATGGTCAAGCCCGATGAGGATCACTGTTTGGATACCAAGGTGGTAGGCGACCTGCAGGGCGGCGTGTGTCACGGTGCAGCCTTGGTGGTATCCCATGGCTAAATCCGTGGAGAATGGGCGGTCGGTTTTCTCTTGGATGAAGCAGGTGAGAGCGGACTCGGGCAGCAATTTGAGTTTGTATGCCCGTGAGTCGATAAAGCGCACGCAGTTCATACGGTTGATTTCACTGGCACCTTGTTCTAGAACCTTAAGATTCACGGCAACATGGTATTTGGGATAAAATCGAAATTTTCTGAAACCTAAATAAATCTTATTGAGGCCAATAACAATCTCGTCTCGAAGAAAAGAGAGGTTCATGGAATTCAAACTCGGTCCGTTGGCAACCAACACACACCTGCGACCAATGTGGCGATTGCGATAGAAGTCGGTAGTTGGCATTTGGCAAGCTGGATGGAAGAACCGAAAGAATTGATTTTCGAAGTTCTCAATAGGGTGCTGCAGGCTGAATTTTTTCCAACCAATATGATGAGCCCATGAGAACCGCCTTGTTGCGGACATCCAGGAGGTGGTAGCCGGTTTTCAAAAGTTGGGGAACCGCCAAAGTTCCCTTGGCTGTCCATCTTCCGAAATGCAACCAAGTGTCGTCCACGCAAACGAGCGTCCAAGGGTGTGCTTTCTTTATAAGTTCCGATGCGCAATCCAAATGCATGCGATGACAATCCGGTTCACTGATTCGGGCTCCGAGGAATTTTTCGTAGCGGGACTGCCGAAGTTCCGTGTGCATGCCGTGGTCGAAGTCATAGGCATCCAAAAAAATCGCATCGATTGGACCGGGATACTTGGCTAGAAATTCTTCGCCCTTGGAATGAATCGCTTCAAAGGGGAATCCGTTTTCCAGAAACATCTGCTTGGCCATGTCCGTGCAGACGCGATCCATATCGACTGTAATAAAATGAAACTTTTCCCGGTGGCACATTTCGGCCAATCGCCTGGTGGAGCCTTGGCCGGCGGCGCTTTCCCGGGTGGTGCCGATTTCGATGAAAACGGGTTTCCGCCCCGCGCATTCCGTTCGCAGGCGACCGGCGTATTTCTGGGAGATCGAAAGCAGCAGTTCATGCCCATGGCCCTTGAAATCAAAAATTTTCTCCAAAAGATTTTCCCCGGCTTTTTGGAGTGCAGTGATCTGGACGGAGCTTAAAAATGGGTGGGATTCAGGGATCAGGAGGCGTTTGGCAAAAGCCTCTTCAGGCAAACCCAACTCAAGAAGTTTTTTGACAATGTGCCACTGATAATCCGCCGGGTGATCGGTCGGGAGAAAATGGGAAGCCTCTTCCAGATAAGAGGAAGCCACCATTTTATTCCCGATTTTTTGGAACCCGGTGGAGAGTTCGCATAGGAAAAAGAACCTCTCTCGGGGGCTGAAATCCCCGGTTTGAAGCAAGCGGGTTGATTTTTCCGTGGGGTTCGGGTCGCGGACAACTTGAGAAGCCAGCGCATTGATTCTTGGAGGGATTTCAAAACCTGGATTTTTGAGTTCCAGCAAAGCGCCCGAGGGCTGACGATCCATGGAATTCGTCGTTCTTCGGGCTGCGCTTGGAAGTCCGAGCCGATCCAATTCGAATTTGTGCCGCCCGGCATTGTTTTCGCGACCATTGAGAAGATTCGCGGAATACATGGAGGTATGGATACCGCTCAAGAGAATCGTCTTGATGAGCTTCGAAGAACAGCCTTGGGCTTTGGCAAAAGCCAAAAACTTGCGGGCTTCCGTAGGGCGACCGGTTTGCAAATAGCCCATAGATCCAAGTAGCGCCAGTTTAGCTCGATCAGGATGAGCGCCAATCTGCTCCAGATCCAATTTGGAAAGAGCTTCCCAATCCCCCATAAGCCACTGTATGCGGGCGCGGTCGAGGAGACCGGTAAAAAAGCCGCCTTGGGACTCTTCGGAGGAGGAATCGAGAAGGACCTGGCTTTGGTAGCCAACCGGGCGGGTTTCTTTGAGTTCGTAGACTGGCAGCGGCGGAACCGCTGTAGCGGGTGGTTGTGGCTGCTGCGCAGCAGTGGCGAGTGGCGAGTGGCGAGTGGCGAGTGAAGAAGAGGAAGGCTGAGACTGGAAGGCCGAGACCGGAGATGGCGATACCTGGGTATGCTCG
>CALFPA010000127.1 GCA_937919825.1 uncultured Spartobacteria bacterium
TTCGGCGAGGGTTTCGGAGAGGGTTTGGGAGAGGGTTTGGGGGAAGTCTTCGGGGAAGGTTTTGGCGAGGGCTTGGGGGTTGGTTTGGGTGTGGGTTTGGGTGTGGGTTTCGGCGATGGTTTTGGGGTGGGGGAGGGTTTGGGCGTGGGCGTTGGAGTTGGCGTGGATTCGACGATGTCGGATTCCTCGGGTGTGGGTTCAGGGGTTGGTTCCGGCGTAGGTTCAGGGGTCGGCTCGGGAGTTGGTTCCGGGGTCGCTTCAGGTTCTGGTTCGTCTTCGATTTCCGGCTCTGAAACTTGGCTGAAAGAGCTGGGCGCGACCCAGACGATTTCGCCTTCGGGTTTTTTCACCTCGCGGAAGGCGAAGTAAACGATGGCGGCGATGACGAGGAGGTGAAAAACGGCGACGATGACGACATTCCGCCGGAATTGCGGATTGTCCATGTCAGGGTGCGGCGGCTTTATCTTCGCGGACAGTCATCACGCCAACCTTGGCGACTCCCGCGCGTTGAAGGATGTCCATCACGGATACGAATTGTTGGACGGGGAGTTCGAAGTGCGGGCGCACCACCACGGCAGTGTCAGGTTTTTCCTGCTTGGCCGAGACGAGTCGGGCTTCGAGATCCTGCGCGGAGATGAGCTCGTTGTTGAGCTTGTAGGTGTTGTTTTTGTCGATCGAGATCGTAAAAACTTTGGTGGGGTTCACAGCGCCCTTGGCGGTGGTGCTTTTGGGAACCACGAGATCGAGGCTGTTCTCAATGAGCGGGGTCGTGATCATAAAAATGATCAGGAGCACGAAGGCGAGGTCGAGCAGTGGCGTGACATTCAGCTCGGAGAGAGTCTGGAGATTGTGCCTCGAGGAGTAGCGCCGCATGAGGTCAGGGCTGGCTGCGGCGAGTGCCGAATTCCACAAAGCGGTGCTCGATCTCGGAGGAGAACTCGGCGGCGAAATTGTCGGCCTGCACGAGCATGGAGCGCACGGTGGTAACGAGGAAATTGTAGCCAAACATGGCGGGAATCGCGACGAGGAGGCCGATGATGGTGGTGATGAGCGATCCGGAAATGCCGGGCGCCATCGCGGCGAGGTTGGCATTACCCGCTTGGGCGATGCCGGCGAAGGCATCCATCACGCCCCAGACTGTGCCGAGGAGCCCAAGGAATGGGGCTCCGCTGACAGCCGTGGAAAGGATGATCATCTGAGATTCGAGCTTGAGGGCGGACTCGCCGACGGCGCGTTCCATGGCGGCTTGGACGGCGCGCATTTGGGCGGGGGTGATTTTCTCGGCGATCTTCAAGCGCGCGGCGAAGGTCTCGTCGATCTCGGTCGAGCCGAGCATTTGGAAGCAAAGCTCGTCGGCTCCGGCCTCGTAGATTTCAAAAATATTCGAGCCGTCAAATCGGACATCGGCTTCAAAGAGGCGGAGGGGTTCGCGGTCTTGATGGAAGAGATCGAGAAAGCGGGCGTTCTGGCGTTGGCAGAATTTCAGAAAGCGGAACTTCGTGACCATCACGGCCCAGCTGAAAATGGAGGCGAGGAAGAGCGCGACCAGGATGAGTTTTCCCTCGATCGTGCTTTCCAGAAACGCGTAGACGAGACCCGAGGCGATCATGCGGTTTTCATCACTTGGCGGCTTTGCATTGGCGAAGTGCTAAATGAACTTGGCGCTGCATGGAATGCAAAACGAATCTTTGCCATCATTACAAATATCCCCCTATAGTTTCCGCATGTTGAAAAAATGTCTGCCCCTTCTTGCGGCGCTCGCGGTTTTCGCGGGGTCGGCGGGAGCCCAGTCGTTGCCTCCCAGGGAAAATCCTTACGAGGTTATCGGCAAGATTTTGCAGCCCTTTCTGGGAGTGCTTTTGACGGAGTCCAACGGCGCGAATCGCGCGGCGGAAGTGGAACTCGTTCTTGCCGATGTGAGTGGCCGTCTGCCGAAGGAAATGAAAGGCGCGGCACTGAAGGCTCGGGTGCAATTTCCCGACAAGGTCTGGGTCGAGGCGCCTGTGCTGGGCGAGCAATTCACGGTGTGCCGTAATGGCGACAAGGTCTGGGCTGCGCCGGGGCGGAAGGTGGAATTTCTTCTCTCGAGTTTCCATGTGGTGCCGAAAAAACCCGCCATCGCGGGAACGCCGCTCTCGCTGCCGATCTCGGCCCAACAGGCGATTTTCCTGCCGGCGCTCTTTTCCGTGCCCCGCGCCGATGTCGCGGAGGTGGAGGAGTTGAACGGTGAAACCTGCCGGGTGATCTCAGCCAAGCTCATGCCGGAACTCGCGCGCTCGGTGAAGGCAGAGGATTTTCAAGCGACGCTCTGGGTCGCCGCGGGCAACAAGCTTCGCCGCCTCGAGATCGCCCGGCGGGATTTCAGCGCCACGATCGATGTGCGGACCTTGAATTTCCTGCCGTCCCTTCCAGCATCCGCATGGGAGCCGGCGGTGGCCGATGCCGACATTCATCGCACCGATACCTCGATGCTCGAGGGTTTGCTCTACGCCGTGATGAACTCGATCCAAGGCCCCACGGCGGGAGTGTCGCAGAACTCGCGCTGA
>CALFPA010000128.1 GCA_937919825.1 uncultured Spartobacteria bacterium
CTAGCCGCCATGCCCGCTGCTTCCCTCCACACCACTTTCCCTCAGATCTGATGGGATTCTACTACCGAAAATCTGTGAACCTCGGCCCGTTCCGAGTGAATCTCAGCAAGTCTGGAGTTGGCTATTCCGTGGGTGGCCGTGGATTCCGCGTTGGCACCACCTCCCGAGGCCGCAAATATTGCCTTGCCCGCTCCCAGCGGGTCTCGCCCGTTGGGCTGCTCTTCGAGCAGGCTACCGAGCGGCCGCCCAGCCGCCTGGTTCCAGCTTCAGCATCCCCGGGACGGGTATCGGCTATCGCAAATCTGGCGCTGGTTGCCTTGTCCTACTCGCCAGCATACCCGCCGCTATTGCCATCGGTCGCTGGCTTGTCCTTGCTTGAACAAATTCCACATGCGTCTTAATCTATGAATCGTGACTTGGATCGAGAACATCGAGAGGTGGAGACAGCTTCCAGCCGAAGAGAAACTTCTTCGCCGTTGGAGGGCGATTCCTCGCGATGTGGCCCAGAGCATGGCCTTCGAGAGAGAGCCAGTGGAGATGAGCCTCCTTCACGCGATACACGCCCGGATCGAGCTACCCGCTTTATTGAAACAACACGGGGCATCCTCTCCTACTCCGAGATAGCTCCACTCCTGGCCGAGCAAGTTCTCGTGGTCGAATCCCGTATCTATCGGGGTGATTTTTCCAATCACTCCCTTGATGAAAATCTTGCGGCTGAAATTCACCGCCTCATCTCTGTCGATCTGGTTCCAGATTGCGCAGGAAAATGGCGAACAATTGATGTTCGCGTCGGGAATCTCGAACCGCCCAAGCCGCCTATGGTTCCAGTGCTCATGCGCGATTATGGCGCTGATCTTGCCGCTCGGTGGCAGGAAGCCAGTTCCCGCATAGGCGATCTCACCTTGGAGTTTCTTGCGTTTGCAGAGGGGCGGTTTTTGACCATTCACCCCTTTGCAGACTTCAATGGCAGGACGATTCGCCTCTTCCTGCTCGAATTGCTCCGACGCCTCGACCTTCCTGAGTTGGAACTTGCCCCCCAGTCCGATCAAGAGAGGGAAAAGTATTTTCTCGCACTGGAAGCCGCTGACCGCTCCGACTGGGCTCCACTGATTGAAACTTGGCAGTCCCGCCTCACCCCTGAAAACTGAACCCTGAATCTCTTCCTGCCTGAGCCCCACTAATCCTGTTAATTCTGTAAATCCTGTCAAAAAATGATCTGTTGGAAACGCACCCTCCGCACGGCCTCCTCCGAGCGCTTTCTTGCCCAGCGCGAGGGCAAGGATGTTGCGGCTGTAGATCTGCACTATCTCGCGAATGGCACCGTGGCCGGGACTGTGATTTTGCTGAAAGAGGCTGGGTGGAAGGAATCCGATGTGCCTGCGCTACTCGGTTCGCTCGATGAAGATTTCCTGCCCGATGTGGACCTCGATCACGGGAACCTCAACTACACGGTCGTCATAGGAGAAGTTCTCGGAAATTTCGAAGCCCAGAAAAACTCCGAATGAATCCTAAATCCACGGTGCTCTTATTAAATATAAAGTATCAAAACTTCAATAAAATAATCTCTTATTAAAGATTCGCGCAATGATTAGGAACGCCACAGTCAATCGATCCTTGTTTTGACGGAAAAAACATCCATTATTTCCGTTAAAAAAAATATGCCGAGACACGCGCAATCTATTGACTACAAAATTCGAAGCCGCATTTTTGGAAACAAAAGGGGGTGGGTCTTCACTCCTCGACATTTTCAGGACCTCGGCAGCAGCGCTGCGATTGAAGTGGCGTTGCGCCGTCTCAAGGCCAGCAGCACGATTCGGCAACTGGCCCGGGGAATTTATGATTACCCGCGCCAACACCCCGTTCTCGGTCTTCTAAACCCCGCTGCCGATGCCGTCGCGCGCGCCATTTCGACCCGCGATGTCACAAGACTTCAGCCATCTGGAGGCTACGCGGCGAACCTCCTTGGCTTATCCGAGCAAGTTCCCATGAAGGTCGTTTTTCTCACCGACGGCCCCACTCGAAAAGTCATCTTGGGAAAGCAGACCATCATCTTAAAACAGACCACGCCCAAAAATATGGCCACAGCAGGGAGGACGAGCGGTTTGGTCATTCAAGCGTTGCGCCATCTCGGATCGCGTCATGTGGATGATTCACTCATCGCCAGCCTTCGGCAACGGCTTGATCCTGCCGACAAGAGGCAACTCCTCAAAGACCTCCAGCACGCACCTGCGTGGGTGGCTGCCGTGATGCGAAAGATCGCCGCACCCGAGCCTTGCTGAACCATGGACGCCTACATCGCCCTGTCACCCGACGACCAGCGCTTCTACTGCGAACAAGCGCAAACGCGATTGAACCTTCCCGCAACGAGTATCGAGAAAGATTTCTGGGTCTGTTGGACGCTTCGTGAACTTTTTGGGCTGCCAAAATGGGGCGAATACTTTGCCTTCAAAGGCGGCACTTCACTGTCCAAAGCGTGGAAACTCATTGAGCGTTTTTCCGAGGATATCGACGTCGTCATCTCACGCGAATTTCTCGGTTTTGGGGAGGAGACTTTGAGCAACAATCGGCAGAAGAAGCTCATTAAGAAATGCAGCGACAGCATTCATCAGGAACTTCTCCCTCTTTTGACAGAGCACATTTCAGGACTTCTTCCCAAGTCCGCGGAGTGGTCTCTTTCACCTGCCTCGGTCACGGAGGACCCAGACCAGCAGACCCTGCTTTTTACATATCCGAGCGCCTTCCCCGATGCCCCGACCTATGTCCGACAAATCGTGAAAATCGAGATGGGAGCGCGCTCCGACACCGAGCCCTCCGAGTCTCCCGCTCTCACTCCTTATCTTTCCGATGCATTTCCAGAGCAACTCGGCAAAACGACCTTCAACATCAAGACCGTGGCCGCCCGGCGCACCTTCTGGGACAAAGCCATGCTCCTCCACGAGGAAATTTTCCGCCCCGCCGATAAACCCCGGAAACGCCCACTCGCCCGCCACTACTACGACCTCTGGAGCCTGATTCAAAAAGGCATCGCCGCCGAAGCCCTTGCCGACGCAGGCTTGTTTGAGCGCGTCGCCGCACATCGGCAGATGTTTTTCACCTACCGTTGGATGGACTACACGACATTGAAGCCCGGTTCCTTGAGATTACTCCCGCATCCCGACCAACTCTCAACTTGGCGGGGAGACTACTCTGCGATGCGAACGGAAATGTTCTTCGGCGATGTCCCTGCCTTCGATGAAATCCTTCGCGTCGTTGGGGAATTTGAAAAAACATTCAACGCCATCGCATGACTGCAACGCTTCTATCCTTCGCCAACCTTCAATGCATTGATATGAGGCCAACCGCTGTGAACTCCCGCCCCCTTTCAAAATCCACCACCTTCAAAAA
>CALFPA010000129.1 GCA_937919825.1 uncultured Spartobacteria bacterium
CGCAGGATTTCATAGGTCGGCTTGCCGTCCCGCAGCGTCACATTCACGCGGCCGGTGGGATGCGTAGGATCGGTTTGGACATGGATGTCCGGCAGGTTTTTTGCGGCGAGGATTTGGCGGATTTCCTCGCCATTGGCATCCGCTCCCACGGCGCTGACGGGGTAGGCGTCGGCTCCCAGTTGAGCGCCGTGATGAGAAAAATTCAGCGGAGCGCCGCCGAGTTGTTTTCCCTCGGGAAAGACATCCCACAGAATTTCGCCAAGGCCGATGACTGTTGGGGCATCCGCCATGATTACGCCAACAGGAAGTAGAGCGATGCCACGGTTCCAAGAAGGATCAGAGTGGCAATGCGGGGATCGGTGAGGCCGGCGATTGGCCCCTTGAGAAATTCCAGCGGGCTGGCCCAGCAGACCTTCTCCACGCGTTCGCGGTCCATGGCCGGGGTGGCGAGGCTGGTAATGATGTAGAGGGCGATGCAGAGGCCGGCGATGATTGGGCCGACAAGCATGAAAGGAAGTCCCAAGCCGAGCTTCGGATCGCCGACGAGGCCTTTGAAGGAGGTTTCGGGCGGGATTCCGGCGAGAAGTTGGCCGACCACCGGCATGTCCACGATGAAATAGACCACGCCAATGATTGATCCCACATAAAGGGTGGTCATGGCGGCCTGCCAGGTGCCGCGTTTCCAAAGGAGGCCAAGGAGGAGGACGGTCGTGACCGCCGGCGCGAAGGTCATCGGGATTTTGTTGATCGCTTCAAAGATGGTGCCGAATTGCTCGCCTTGGGTGGACCAGAGGATGGCGAGGACCATGACAACGGCAGTCGTCACGCGACCGGCCTTGACCACCTCGCTGTCGGGCATGTCCGGGCGGGAGCGCTTGACGATATCGAAGGAAACCAGTGTGGCGCAGCTGTTGAGTGCCGCAGCGATCGTGCTCATGAGAGCGGCCGCCATCCCGGCGGCGAGAAGTCCCTTGAGGCCGGCTGGCACGAGGTGGTTGATCAACACAGGGAGCATCGTGTTGTAGTCCGGCTTGCCGGTGCCGGAGAGCAGGGGAAGTTCGAAGGCGCCCTTCTGCCAGAGCACATAGCCCACCACGCCGGGCAGGACCATGAGGAAAGCGGGGGTGATTTTCAAAAAGCCCGCGAAGAGCGCGCCGTTTTGGCCCTCCTTGACCGAATGGGCCGCCAGAACGCGCTGGACGAGGGTTTGGTCTGCGCACCAATACCAGATGCCGAGAATCGGGTAGCCGAGCAGGATCGCCAGCCAGGAGTATTGGTTGAGCTGGCCGTCGGCGCTGTGGATGGGTTGGAGCATGTTCATCTGCCCGGGTTTCACCGCGAGTTGGAATGACGCGAAATCGCGGATGCCGACCTCCGGGAGGGCCATGATGCCAAGGACAGTGACCAACCCCGCCCCGAAGAGAAGGAGTCCGGCTTGGATGTTTTCCGTCAGAACGACCGCCTTCAGTCCTCCGAGAACCGTGTAAACTACGGTGAAGGCCGACAGGACGAGAATCGTCGTCATCATCGGAACCCCAAGGAAACTTTGGAAAACTTTCGCGGCGGCAAACAGGCTGATGCCGATGTGGATGAGGAGGGCGCCAAGAATCCCGATCACCGCCATGAAGGTGCGGGCGGAGGGGCAGTAGCGGCGCTCCATGAATTCGGGCAAAGTGTGTGCCCCGGATTTCACATAGAACGGCGTGAAGACGAGTGCCAGCAGGATGAGGGTGAAGCAGGCCATCCACTCGAAATTGCCGATGACCATGCCGTCCTCCGCGCCGCCTGCCGCGAGGCCGACGAGGTGGATCGTCGAGATGTTCGAGGTGAAGACCGCCGCGCCGATCGTGAACCAGCCAAGCGATTTGTTGGCGAGGAAGTATTGATCGGCCGAGGCATTCTTTTGGTAGCCGGCCCAGATGCCGAATCCGGTGATGCCGACGAGGTAGATGGCGATGACCGCCACATCGAGGGGTGAGATGCTCATGGGTTTTGTATGGGTTGGAGGGTTGCTGTTGGGGTTAGTCGAGATCGATCACGACTTTGAGGGTCTTGTCGGCTTCCTCTTCGATGAAGTGGTAGGCCTT
>CALFPA010000130.1 GCA_937919825.1 uncultured Spartobacteria bacterium
TCAACCGCAATGGCTCGGGATTCGGGTTGGCAGAGGTGATGCCCAGTTCGTAGCGGGTGGTTTGCGGGATTGGCTCTGCCAAGCCGGATACCGTGCCGTCCTTATTTGCAGAAAGCAGGCTTCCGGGGGCGTTCAGGAATTTGCTGCCATCGACTACCTCGGCATGAACGGTCATTTCATGCCCATCGGCACTCTCAACCACCCATCCCAAGTTCTCACTTGTCTCGGAGATAGCGGGATTCGAATGATTCGAAGAAACGCCTCCCGCAGATTGATCTGGCGATGCGGACGATGAGCCCCCTAGTCGCGCTAATGCGGGATTCAGCCTGGTAAAGTTGGCTGTAATTGTTGGCGCGGTGATTGGATTGGCAGAGATGATAATATTGTCTATCAAATTAACTCCTTTTGCCCCATGTGTGGCGTTTGCGCCTGTAAATACCACCTTCAGGTAGGCAGTGGTTTGATTGGCAAGAGCCGTGATAGACCCCAAATCGAGCCGAGAGTATGTGCCAGCATCGGGCGTCTGAAGGGGAAGGGGATTCCAAGTTGTTCCATTAGTGCTGTAAGTCCAGTTTTGAGTTAAAAAACCACCTCCATCTTCGTAAGAAGCATAGCTGACATTCACATTGTTCAGACCAGCCGTGCTGAAATCAAAGACGATCGACTTACCCTCAGCCCCGATGTTTTTACCTCCGCGCAGCATCAGGGCTTTGTTATTGAGGCTTTCGCTATTCATCTCGCCTACGGCGTTCGTGTCAGTGCCATCCCCCACCCAAATTTCCCCAGCTTTGTGGCTCCAGAGATTTGAAGCGGTGTAATCTCCGTTGAAGGTCATGTTTCCGGTGCCGAAGTTCGCCGCATAGCGTTTTGTGCTTTGCACAGCACTGGCCAGTGGCACCGTATTGTAAGTCGTAGCATCAAAATCCCACACGGCGATCGGCGACAGGACTTCCACCTCGATTGCGTTGGATGTGGCCACCACGCCATCCCCATCGGTCGCATTCACAGAGAAAGTGAAGGTGCCAACTGCATTCGCTTGCAATTCCCAAGTGCCGTTGCTGCTGGTGCCTTGGGATACCCCCCCTTGAAATGCCTCCAAGCTCTGAACACTGTTGTTATTTTTATCCTTGGCCGTGGCCGTGAGTGTAAAATTAGATCCGACAAAGACCGAAGTCTTGGAGGTTGCCAATGTCACTACCGGAGCATCGACTAAAGCATCCGCATCGGTGCCATAGACCACGAGCTCGGCTGCAGTAAGATTGCCGGCAGTCGCATCATGATTGGTAATGGTAAGCGTCCAGTCGCCCTGGGAAGATTCTCCCCAGTTTCGGACTGTCATGAAGGTCCAGTCTGTGAAGTTATTAACGTTGTCGCTGTGGGGTTCGCAGAAGACGCTCTCTGTTCCGTCTGGAGAAGTCAGCTTGATCGTTAGATTCCCCTTCTTAATCGCTTCTATTGTCAATCGAAGCGTCACATGCTCGACGCGGAGATCATCTCCATTGATGGTAAAGGTCCGATTCTGCGTGGCCCCGGCAGCAATGGTTTCAGTATCGTTGGTTGAGAGAGTTTGGGATTTTTGCGGGCCGAGATTGTTCCAAGTGGATGCAAGATTGACGGCAGCAGCGGCATCCACAAGGCCAGCGCCATATTTGTAGTTGAACTGAATACCCGCTGCGTTGGTGGTCCAGTCGGCGGGATCGAAGGTTCTATTGGCGGAAAGGATGAGAATCTCCTGCACATCGCGCCAACCGAGGTTGGGATTTTTCTCAAGCATGAGGGCCACTACGCCAGAGACAACGGGGCAGGCGGCGGAGGTGCCACTGAAGTTTTTGGTGACATCGCCGGAGCTGGGGAAATCCCCAGCCAAGAAACCCGGATTGTCGCCATAACCTCCCTTGTTATCTGTTGTCATGATCCCAAGGGACGGCGAAGCACCAAGAGAAGGCGCGCTAATCAAGAGAGAAGAACCGATTTGGCTGTAGAATGCTTTTGAGCCTAAGCTATCAACAGCACCAACGGCAATTGTGTAAATAGAATTTGGTAGGGCTTGAAAATCCACGCGCGCCCCGGAGTCTACTCGGGCAGCCCCAAGCGAAGGCGTTAACTTGTCATGGTTGCCTGCGGCAAAAGTAATGATGGTGCCTTTGCCATTGCGGCCAAAATCAGCAGCGTATTTTGCAGCAGAGTTTGAAAGAGATCCTTCATAGTTAATTGGAAACCAATATCTAAAAACACCCCCTGGATAGCCTGTGTCCGTTTGAAAAGCATAACGCCCCCAACTATTGCTTAAGACATGAATTTCATCCATTTTCCATGTCATTGCTTCGGCAACATCAAGATCAGTGAAATCACCGGCGATCAAACGCATACCCGCCAAACCTGAGTTAGGGGCGACACCACTAACACCGATCCGATTGTTGCCGCGTGCCGCAGCCACGCCTCCGCACTGGGTGCCATGGCTATCATACGGAAGCGGATTGGGGTCATTGTCCTTGCCATTCCAATCGAATTGGAGGTCGGGAAGCACATTAGGTCTTAAATCAGGGTGGCTCCATTGCAAGCCATCGTCCACAATACCAATAACGACATCTCGCCCCCGGGTGGAGTTTGCTGTGCTGGTCGAGGGATAATTCCAAACCGATTCTACATTAATATCCGTTCCAGACACGGCGTTTTTCTGCCCTTGAAATTTCAGGTGCCACTGTAGCTGGACATATGGATCGTTTGGCATGGCGAGCTTGGCCGCACGCGAGGCGAGCAGCGGGGTGGCCTCGATAGACGCTTTTTTATCGGCTTGGACCGAGAGCGACTTGGCAGAGGTGGGGGCTTCATAAACGAAGCTATTAGGAGCGAAAACCGGGGCTTTTTGGAAAACAAGCCCTTGGTCGACCGCAAGGACATCCGCTTCGGCTCGGGAGGGGGCGGTGATCACGACCTCGCGGGTCACGATGCGCCGCGTGAATTCGTCTCGCGGGAAGCCTGCGGGGTAAACAACCAACTCGGGCTCGACGCCCTCCTCGGTGCGGAGTTTTTCCAGTTCGGCGGCGAAATCCTCGGGACTGTCTGTTTTAGGAACTTTAACCACCTGGTTGTTGCCATCGGCTTGGCGCACATACAGCTCGTCGGTAGCGAGTTCGAATGGGCGTTTCGCCCCGCCGTCCTGGAGAGTGATTGGTGCGGAGATGAATGGAGCAATTTGAGCGGCCTCGCTCATGGGGGCAGAAGTGTAGGGCGGGCGTCCCGCCTGACTCGGGGTTTCTATCACAGGTGGGACGCCTGTGCTACGCGACACTGAGTTATGACTAGGTGTGTTGGTAAGAACCATCCCGAAGACCATGGCCAGAACCACTAACGCAAGAATCCTATATTTTTTCATTTTAATCCTTAGAACAGTGCCGATGGTGATGGACCGCTGCCTCAGCAGATGGTTGTGACGAACAAGCCATCTGCTTTACACGATTTGATTGATCAGCGTTGAAAGCGAGGCTGTGCTGGCTCGTTGGGTGTAAGCTTGATTCACATACTGCGCGAAGTTGCTGCCATCCAATTCAAAGAAATCATTCCCATCGTCCCAGCCAAATGGGGCAGATGGAGGGATTACTGAAGGTGAATTTTGTGGGTTTGGAAGTCCATTGGGGCGAGCAACCAAGTTTGCCAATGGCCCAAGCAAGGTGGTGTCGATTGTTTCAATAACAGCAACCAAATTTGGATTTGTTTCTCCATAGACAGTTCCTGTATCATAGATTCCGAAGCTTCTTTCAGTCAGTGCCGTGCCCTTCGTTCCAACATTTCCCCCCAATTCTGTGGTGACATTTCCGATCGAATACTCGGTAAGCGCGCCAGACAAACTCAAGTTATCATTGGCATCGAAGTCGGTGATGATGGCAAAGTCGTAATCTTTGTATTCTGAAGCCGCTCTATCCCAATCGTGATTGAAATTTCCAGTGGGATTACCGGTTAGAGGATCAATTTCTTCGGTGGTGCTAATCACAACATCCCATACATTTGACTCAGATCTCCTGTAATAAGATCCGATGATAAAATTATCCCTACCTTGAATGCCTGTCTGCCCGCCATCTCCAGTAAGGGTGTCGATCCCTGTGCCCGTTTGTTCTTTTCCTCCGACCCCGCTGCCATCGAGAATATTATCGAACTCGTTTCCAACCAATAGATTCGACCCTTCACCTTCATTGCCCGTGGATGTTTTATTGCCCGTCGCATCCCGCGCAGTCGGCGCTCCCATTTGGAGGACAAGGTTCGAGATATCTCCGGCGATCGCGTAGCCATGCATTTCGAGGGTTTCCCCTTCTTCGTGACCATCCCACCACAGATAATCCGAATCGGTGAAGGTCACGGTATCATTGCCCCCATTGCCGAAGACCGCATCACCAACAGAAATAACTTGAGAGAAAATCCCTCCCGACCCCGCGCTGACGAAGAAATTGTCTCCTTTGTTGTTATCTGTTTCAGATCCCACGAGGGAATCATGCCCAGCCCCGCCATCAAGGGTCGAGCCAGCCGCCGCCACGAGCGTGTCTTGATTTCTGGAGAAATCGAAAATCTCGCCGTATTTGTAGAATCCCGGGATAGACCAAAATTGGGAGGGATCAGCCGTTCCTGGGCCATTGGGCTGGACAGGGATCGGGTCAGTATCCCGGAAAATGCTACTCGTAAGTCCATTCCCACCATCAACTAAAGAGGCGAAATCCTTGATGGCGAATCCCACATTATCCACGCCATAAGCCGTGCCGCCGATCAAGACATCTCCTTCAAGTGCTCCGCCATGAATGCTATCGCGCCCTGTATTTCCTACTAAGGTATTCATACTTCCTCCGCCGCCATTCCCATCGGAAAGGAAGTTATCCAAGCGGTTGCCCATGGCAAATTGCCCGGCACTCGTCAGCACCACTTGATCGATAAACATACCTTGGTGAACCTCCGTATCACTAAGCGTGAGGTAGGGCACTGCAGACGCAATCACATTGTGCTGGCCCCCGTTCAGTGAATTGCCGAGACCGCCAGCGCCATAGTTCACAGGTGTTTCGTTGCCGTATTTGATCACCCAATCGAACTCATC
>CALFPA010000131.1 GCA_937919825.1 uncultured Spartobacteria bacterium
AAAGGGAGCCGGCACTCGGATTCGAACCGAGGACCGACGGTTTACAAAACCGTTGCTCTACCACTGAGCTATGCCGGCGCGGGTGGGGAAACTCTCACAGTTGCTCTTTTCGGGCAAGAGCCGCTTTTTGATTTTTTAGAAAATAAGGTGGCCCGTGAGTGAAGCGCGGGGACTGTGAATTACTTCACCTTGACGGGTTTTAAATTCCAGATGTCTTTGGCGTATTCGGCGATGGTGCGGTCGCTGGAGAATTTGCCGACGCGGGCGGTGTTCATGACCGCCATTTTGCCCCAGCGAGGCTTGTCGCGGAAGACGCGGGAGACTTCGTCCTGCATGTCGCAGTAGGAACGGAAGTCGGCCATGCAGAGGAAGGGGTCGTGGTAGAGAAGGTTGTCGCGGAGCGGCAGAAGAATCTCATGGCCTTCGTCGGCTGTGAATTCGCCGGAGCCTAGCCAATCGATCACAGCGGCGAGTTCGGGGTCGCGGTCGTAGTAGCTCGAGGGGTTGTAGCCCTTGGCCAGCAATTCGTGAACTTGCTCCACGGTGTTTCCGAAGATGAAAATATTGTCGTCACCGACTTCTTCGCGGATTTCCACATTCGCGCCGTCGAGGGTGCCGATGGTGAGGGCGCCGTTGAGGGCGAGCTTCATATTGCCGGTGCCCGAGGCTTCCTTGCCGGCGGTCGAGATTTGCTCGGAGAGGTCGGCGGCCGGGACGATACGCTGGGCAACCGAGACGCGGTAGTTCGGCATGAAGGCAACCTTGAGTTTGCCCTTGATGCGCGGGTCGGCGTTGATTTTTGAGCCGACGGAATTGATCGCTTTGATGATCAATTTTGCCATGTCGTAGCCTGGGGCGGCCTTTGCGGCGAAAAGGAAAACACGCGGCGGGATGTCGAGATTCGGGTTCTCGATCAGGCGGCGGTAGAGCGCGACGATGTGGAGGAGATTCAGGTGTTGGCGCTTGTATTCGTGCAGGCGCTTGATCTGCACATCGAACATCGCGGAGGGATCAACCTTCACGCCGCACTCTTCGAGGATTCGGGTTGCGAGGCGTTCCTTGTTCGCGTGTTTCACGGCCATGAATTCCTCGCGGAACGAGGCGTCGTCGGCGAAGGGTTCGAGTTCGCGGAGTTTGTCGAGATTACGCTCCCAGCCCGATCCGATGCTGCGGGTGATGAGGTCGGAGAGGCGCGGGTTGCAGGCTACGAGCCAACGGCGAGGGGTGATGCCGTTTGTCTTGTTGTTGAATTTTTTGGGATACAGCGCGTCGAATTCAGGAAAGAGGTCGCGGCGGAGAAGTTGTGTGTGGAGGGCGGCAACGCCATTCACCGAATGGCTTCCGACGACGCAGATGTGGGCCATGCGGACCATCTGGTTGTTCCCTTCCTCGATGAGTGAGAGTTTGCTCATCATGCCCATATCGCCGGGCCACTTGGCTTGAACCTCCTCGAGGAAAAATTTGTTGATGAGGAAAATGATCTGCAGGTGGCGCGGGAGGACCTTGCGGAAAAGCGCAACGCTCCATTTTTCCAAAGCCTCAGGGAGCAGGGTGTGGTTCGTGTAGGCGAAGGTGCGGGTGACGATCGCCCAGGCTTTTACCCACGGCATGTTGTATTCGTCGACCAGCAGGCGCTGGAGTTCGACGATGGCGATGGCGGGGTGGGTGTCGTTGAGTTGGATGGCGACTTTTTCGGGGAAGGTTTCCCAGTCTTTGTTGTCGCGCTCGAAGCGGCGAATGATGTCGCGAAGCGAGCAAGCGACGAAGAAGTATTGCTGGAGCAGGCGGAGTTCCTTGCCGGCCTCGGTGTGATCGTTCGGGTAAAGGACCTTTGAAACCGTCTCGGCGGTATTTTTTTGCCGAACGGCCTCCTCGTATCCACCGCGGTTGAAGGCGTCGAAATCAAACTCGGCCGGAGCTTTTGACTCCCAGAGTCGGAGGAAGTTCACCGTCTCGGTGCCGTAGCCGGGAATCGGAATGTCGTAGGGAACACCGATCATTTTGCGATGGTCCACCCACTCGTTCCTAGTTTCTCCCGAGGCTTCCGTCACGGCTTCCACACGGCCATAAATGGGAATTTCCTGGATGTATTGGGGCCGGATAATTTCCCAAGGCGATCCGTATTGGATCCAGGCGTCGGGGAGCTCGACTTGATAGCCATCGCGGAACTCTTGTTTGAAAAGACCGTATTCGTAGTGGATGCCGTAGCCAACGGCGGGGAGGTCGAGCGTGGCGAGCGAGTCGAGGAAACAAGCCGCGAGACGGCCAAGGCCGCCGTTGCCGAGGGCCATGTCGTATTCCTCGTTGCGGGTTTCCTCGAGCGTGTGGCCGAGATTTTCCAAAGCCTCGACGGCTTCTTTGAAAACTCCCGCGTTGATCATGTTGTTCACATAGAGGCGGCCCATGAGAAACTCCATCGAGAGGTAGTAAACGCGGCGGACATTCCCCTCCGAGTGAACGGCGAGGGTTTTCATCATGCGGTCGATGACGACCTTTTGAATGGCTTTGGACGTGGCAATCCACCAATCGCGCTTCGACGCGGTAGAGGTGTCGCGGGCGAGGCCGAAGTGAAGTTGATCGAGGATTTCCTGTTCGAAGCCGGCGGTGGTCTTTTTCTCTTTTTTCATGACGAGTGCGGGAACTCTTTAGTGGCCTCGTCCGATGGGGCGAGAAAAAACTCCACTTTTGCACCAGTCGGCCATCAGGCGTGTTGAACCTCGGCCTGCAATTCCTGGCAAAGCGCCATCAAGCTTCGACGGATCGGGCGGGCGCGTTCGGCAAAATGGCGTTGGGCCTTTTCATAGGTGGAACGGCCCTCGGAGGTCTCGATGGGAACGGCTGGATAGCCGAGAGCCGAGAGGTCGTAGGGGCTCGCGCGCATGTCGAGTTCGCGGATGTCTCGCGCCAACTTGAAGGCGTCGGCGAGGAGTTCGGATGGAGTCCAAGGCGAGAGTTTGAAGCACCACTTGTAGAGATCCATATTCGCGTGCAGACAGGCGGGTTGTTCGAGGTGGGCGGATTCCTCGCGCGTGGGCTGGAGGCGGTTGAGCGGTCGGGCTTCTTCGGTAAAAAAACGGAATGCGTCGTAGTGCGAGCAACGCACGGGAAGACTCTCGACGACGGCGGCGGTTTCCTCGGGTGAAAGTCGGAGAGGGAGGTTTTCATGACGAATGTCGGTGGTGCGGTAAACCATGGCCCACTCGTGCAATCCATGGCATCCGAAGAAGGGAGCGCGGAGGTCGATGCCTTGCAAAAAACGACCCAGCCAATCGACAAAGGCTCGGCGTTTTTCTGGAAGTGGACCTGCTGTGACGCCGTTCGGATTTTCCACATAGCCGGGAATCGCCAAATACTCGCGAGCGGCTGGCCCGGCCAAGGTGATCCCGACGCCAGGATGCCAGCGTCGGAGTTGAGCGGGGCGGTGGGGATAATACTCGAACAGGAAATCCTCCACGGGATGTCGCCGGTGAAGCGACATCCTCTCGAGTCGAGGTTGCACCCACGGTTCGACCCTGGCCTCATGACGCTCGCGGCGTTTCTCCCAATCTTCCTGCTCCAAAATTTCCACAGGCTTTTTAAAAACCATGCCTGCGGGGCGCTGGCAAGCGGCGGGCTTGCATGGGGTGAGGGGAGGTCACTAGTTTCTCGCGGCATGGCAGGTGACCGTTGGTCTTCTCGACTGGGAGTGATTATGGCTGTGGCAGGAAGCGCCGTGGGCCTCGGCAACTTTCTGCGTTTTCCCGGCCAAGCCGCGCAATACGGCGGTGGCGCATTCATGATCGCGTATTTTCTATCGCTGCTCCTGATTGGCCTGCCGATTTGTTGGGCGGAGTGGACGATGGGGCGAATGGCCGGTCAGCATGGATTCAACGCCTCGCCGGGAGTTTTCCATTTCTTCGTCCGGCGCCGCTGGGGGAAATATCTCGGGGTCATCGGAGTGGTCATTCCGGTGGTGATCTACATGTATTATGTGGTGATCGAAGCGTGGTGCCTTGGGTATGCGGTGAGCTTTGCCAGCGGAGGCATTCATTTCAGCTCGGTCGAGGACTCGCGTAATTTTTTCAGCCGCTTCATCGGGGCGGGTGGAAATGGCCAGGCGATCGGCTTCGGATTTACCCAGGTGGGGAGCTATCTCCTCGTGGTCTTCGTGCTGAACTTCATTTTGATTTATCGCGGGCTTTCAAAGGGGATTGAGTGGTTTTGCACCTGGGCCATGCCGGCGCTGTTGTTGCTGGCTCTCGTGATTCTCGTTCGGGTCCTCACTCTGGGCGCACCCGATGCCGCCCAGCCTGATAAGAGTGTCTTCAATGGATTGGGCTTTATGTGGAATCCCGAGAAGGTGGTTTTGGAAAAAAACACGGAGGGCCGTTGGAGTCTGGAGCGAGAACTCGTCGGTCGGGAGATGATCGAGGCCGCAGACCGTGAGGTTGCTAGGGAATCCGCACGGCGGGTGCGAACCATTGGCGTGGTGGAGCAATTGGCGAAGCCTCAGCTTTGGCTCGCCGCCGCCGGGCAGATTTTCTTTTCCCTGAGTGTGGGCTTCGGCGTGATCCTCACCTACGCGAGTTATCTTTCGCGGAAAGATGACATCGTCCTGAGCGGACTCTCCGCAACGAGCGCCAACGAGTTTTTCGAAGTCGGACTCGGCGGTTTGATCACGCTGCCGGCGGCCTTCGCTTTTCTTGGAGTGGCCGGCGTGGCGGGGATGGGAACCTTTGCGCTGGGCTTCAATGTCCTCCCGCTTGTGTTCGACAAGATGCCATTTGGCACCGTTTTCGGGGCTGTGTTCTTTTTTCTGCTATTTCTTGCCGCCATCACGAGTTCGCTCTCGATGCTCCAGCCGGGCATCGCATTTCTCGAGGAGGTTTTGGCCATCGGCCGTAAACAATCCGTCGCCATTCTCGGCTTCATCACAGGGATCGGCTCGGTCTTTGTGGTTTATTTCAGCAAGGATTTGAAGGCGCTCGACACGCTCGATTTCTGGGTCGGAACTTTTTTGATTTTCATTTTGGCGACGATCCAAATCCTCGTATTTTCATGGGGATTCGGAGTTCGAAAAGGCCTGCAGGAAGCTGCTCGTGGGGCCACATTTCCGATTCCAAGGATTTTTATCCCCGTGATGAAAATCCTGTGTCCCGCATTTCTTATAACGATCTTTGGGCTCTGGGTATTGGTAAATGTCTTTGGCATTTCCTTTCATGGGGGCGAGCCGGAGTTCAGCGGGTATGTGCGTGACCTCTTTATTGAACCAAATCCTGTCGCTTGGCTTGCGGTGGGGTTGGTAGCCGGCTTTGCCACCTTTGTTTCGCTCCTTGTCGCCCGTGCTCCCGCATATCTTAAAGAAATCCCCAAGGAGGTGGAACTATGACGCCTGGTGGTTGGATCGTGATGATTCTGTCTGTGGGCAGCGTCGCTACTCTTTTTCTTTGGTGCATTAGGAAAGTTCTAAAAACTCCGGAAGATTCCGAAAAAATCCATGGATTTTCTTTTGAGACGCCCGATGAAAAATCAGATTCGTAGCGCGGTTGAGGGATGAAAACTCTGACGAGATTTTTTGATGTTTCGACTCGCGGGAAGGGGCTTTACGAGATCACGGATCAAATCTCCAAGATCGTCGCCGAGGCGGATTGCGGGCAGGGTCTGGTTACCATTTTCGTCTGCCACACGAGTGCGAGTCTTGTGATTTTTGAAAACGCCGACCCAACAGCGGCAAGGGATTTGGAGGGATATTTCGAGCGACTCGTTCCCGAAGATGGTGGTGGCTACGAACACACGATGGAGGGTCCGGATGACATGACTTCCCACATCCGCATGGCGCTCACCCGAACCAGTGAATCGGTTCCGATTTCCAACTCCCAAATGGTCCTCGGAACCTGGCAGGGCATTTTTCTCTTCGAGCACCGTCGTGCCCCGCACCGCCGCCGCATCGCGGTGAATGTGATGTGTTCTCCATCTTAACTCCGAGATTTCAAGCCCCGCCCAAAACCTCGCCGATGGCTTGGCGGATGGCGTGGATGCCGGCATTCAATTGATCCTCGGTGGTGCAGAGCGGCGGCATGAAGACGATCGTGTCGAGCACCGGGCGGGTCAGAAGGCCGTGGCGGCGGGCAGCGAGACAGATGTTGGCGCCGATGCGATCGGACCACAGAAATTCGGTTCCGTCGGGTCGGCGAACCTCAATCCCGGCGACAAAGCCGAGTTGGCGGATTTCATGGACGAATGGAATATCGCGCAGGCCATCCAGGAAGTGAGCGAGGATTTGGATTTTCGGCGCGAGGTTTTGGAGGGTTTGTTCGCGTTCGAAGATTTCGAGGTTCGCCAAGGCGGCGGCGCAACCGAGGGGATTTCCCGAATAGCTGTGACCGTAGTAGAAGGTCTTTCCCTGGGCCACATCACCGAGGAAAGCTGAGAAGACGCGTTCCGTCGTGAGCGTGGCGGCGAGCGGGAGGTAGCCGCCGGTGAGTCCCTTGGCGAGGCAGAGAAAATCGGGAACGACCTCTTCGTGCTGGCAGGCGAACATTTTTCCGGTGCGACCAAATCCGGTCATCACTTCATCGAGAATCAGGAACACGCCGGCGGCGTCGCATTTTTGACGAAGTTTGCGGAGCATCCCGGTTGGCCAGAGCCGCATCCCGGCGGCACCTTGGAGGAGGGGTTCGATCACGACAGCGGCGACATCGCTGTGGTGAAAACCCGGGAGCGAGTCGAGCTCGGCAGGGCCAGAAATCCGGGTGACTGGAAATTCATGGCCAGCGACGCGTTTGTGGAATGCCCCGATGCCGCCTAGGCTTGCTGCGCCGAGCGTGTCGCCATGATAGGCCCGATCAAACGCGACAAACCTCGACCTCTCCGGGTGACCTTGGTTTTGCCAAAATTGCACCGCCATTTTCATCGCGGCCTCGATGGCTGTGGATCCGTCGTCGCTCAGGAAAACCCGGCTGAGCGTATTCGCCGGAAAAAGTGCCGTGAGCTTCGAAGCCAACTCGATCGCGGGAGCGTTTGTGGTTCCTAAAAATGAAACATGGGCGATGCGGTCGAGTTGATCGCGGATGGCTTGATTGATCACGGGGTGGGCATGGCCGTGGATATTCGTCCAGATCGAGGAATTGCCATCGAGGTAGCGACGGCCCTCGCTGTCCTCGAGCATGGCGCCTTCGCCTCGAACGAGAAGGAGCGGGTGGTGGTCCGGTTCGCACCAGTCGCGCATCGGCGTGAAGGGATGCCAGAGGTGCGCCTTGTCGAGCGCCTCCAACTCCGCCGTATTCCAAACATCTCGCATCGCCGGGAACTTTGGCCGATAAAACGCGCCGCGTGAACTCGAATCCCGAAAGTCCGAAAAGTCTTCTCCGTTTGCTTGCGTATCCACTTGCGGTGGTCTTGTTGGCGTGCCTGATGTCTCCTCCGCTTTATTGGGCGGGGAACTTCCTCGCCAAGGTGGGAATCTTGCCCATCGTCGAGGGGTTTCCTTTTCACCGATATTTCAGCCGGAGTGTGCAAATCTCGGCACTGCTGCTCCTGTGGCCGGCGTTTCGTTGGGTGGGGATCCGGAGCCTTTCGGTGTTGGGGATTGATAAAAATCCACACTGGAAACGGGATCTGGCCATTGGCTTCATCCTTGCGTTTCTGCCGGTGCTTGCGTTGGGAGTGGGTTATTTTTTCTCGGGAGTTTATGAGTTTCGAGCGGATTGGGAGGGGGCGAAGTTCCTGCGTGTTGCAGGAACGGCGTGCGCTGTCTCGGTGGTCGAGGAGTTTCTCTTTCGCTGTGTCTTTCTCGGTTTGTGCCTGATGGCCATGGGGCGGGTGGCGGCCGTGGGATTTTCCGCTGCGTTTTTCGCGGTGGTCCACTTTTTGAAAACGGCCAAACAACCCCTGGACGCTCCAGTGACTTGGTGGAGCGGATTCGAGCAATTGCCGTTGTTGTTTTCCTCCGCTCCGCCGTGGCCGCTACTTGGGTGGGGATTTGGTTCACTGGTGCTGGCGGGGATTCTCCTGGCCGTGGCGACGATCCGCACGCGCTCGCTGTTCCTCGCGATCGGGCTTCATGCCGGATGGATTCTTGGCCAGCAGGGAATCCAGATTCTCGGAAAATTCGGCATCAAACCCTCTGACCAGCTTCTGCCATGGGTCGGAGAAAATGTGGTCAGCGGCGCGGTGCCGACCGGCTTGGTTCCCCTTGCGGTTTTGGGAATCACGGGAGTCCTGATCTTTTGGTTTCTGCGCTATGCCCGTTGTGACCGAAAAAATCCTTGAGCCGCTGAGGTCTCTCTTTTTCCCCTCGCATTGTGCCCACTGCGCCCGAGGTGTGGAGGAGGGGGTGGACTGGTGCGAAGATTGTGCGGAGGGAATCGAGCGGGTGAAGCCCCCTCGTTGTGAAACTTGCTCTCAGCCTTACGACGGGGTCACCGCCGAGTTCCTCTGCCCGAACTGCCGGGGCGAGCGGTTTGCGTTTCTCTGCGCTGTCACGGTTGCGCGCAGTCACCGAGCGATGCGCGATGTTCTCCATCGCCTCAAATACAACCGAGAAATGTGGCTCGCCCGCGTGCTGGCGGAGATCCAGTGCGAAGGATTCGCCGATCCTCGCCTGGAGGGAATCGAATTCGATGCGTTGGTTCCGGTGCCACTTCACCCTCGCCGACTGCGAGAGCGGGGATTCAATCAAGCTACGATTCTTGCCGAGCATCTCGCCCTCACCTCCAAGATTCCGGTTCGCGAATTTCTTTGCCGCACCCGATACACCGGCACGCAGACCCGTCTCGGCCGAAAGGGGCGAAGGCAAAACTTGCGCGACGCGTTTTCACTGCGCCAAGATGCGGATGTGACCGATTTGAACCTGCTTCTAGTGGACGATGTGCTCACAACGGGATCGACACTTGATGCCTGCGCCGCCATCCTCCTCGAGAACGGAGCTTGCTCCGTCCGGGCTCTTACGGTCGCCCGCGGATAACTTTTTCGAACCCATGGCCATCTTCAAAAAACCCATCCTTCGCTCACTCACCAGCAAGACTCGCGAAATGCCGACCGGGCTCTGGACCAAGTGCCCGTCTTGCTCCGAGGTCATCCACAACTTCGCCCTCGAGGAAAATTTCCAGGTCTGCCCGAAATGCGACCACCACTTCAATCTCGGCTCCCGCGAGCGCATTACGAGCCTCGTTGATCCCGATTCGTTCGAGGAACACGATGCCTCGATGTCCTCGGTCGATCCTCTCGGTTTCAAGGGCGTGACGACCTACGCCGACCGGTTACGGAGCTACAAACAAAAAACCGGCCTTGTGGACGCAGTCACCACCGGCAGCGCAAAAATCAACGGCCATTCCGTCGGTCTCGGCGTCATGGATTTTAACTTTCTCGCCGCAACGATGGGGTCGGTCGTTGGCGAAAAAATCACCCGCATCATTGAGTTTTCCACCAAGCAGAAAATGCCAGTCATCCTCGTCTGCGCCTCCGGTGGCGCGCGGATGTATGAGGGCATGCTGAGCCTCATGCAGATGGCAAAAACGAGTGGCGCCCTCGCGCTCCACGCCCAAGCCAGACTGCCTTACATCACGATTCTCACAAACCCCACCACGGCGGGTGTCATGGCCAGCTACGCCTCGCTCGGCGACATCATTATCGCGGAGCCCAAAGCCATGATCGGCTTTGCCGGCCCTCGCGTCATCCGTGAGACCACGCATCAAACGCTGCCTGCGGATTTTCAAACCGCCGAGTTCTTGGAAAAGCACGGTCTGGTCGACCTCATTGTTGAGCGCTCAAAAATGCGGTCCACCTTGGGCGATATCCTCGGCTATCTCGGTTCGAAGTGACACCCAACGAGGCTCTCGATTGGCTCTACGCCTCGGAGTCGATTGGCATCAAGCTCGGCCTCGAGAACACAAACCGCCTTCTCTCGGCTTGCGGGCATCCAGAGAGAAAAACTCGTTTCCTTCATGTCGCGGGAACCAATGGCAAAGGCTCCACCTGCGCGATGCTCGCCTCGATCTTGCGCCGGGCAGGTTATCGCACGGGACTTTACACCTCGCCGCACCTAAAGAACTTCTGCGAGCGCATCTGTGTTGATGGCGAAATGATTTCGAGGGAGGATTTGGCCTCAGGAATTTCACGGCTTCGGGATGCGGTTCACGACTGGGACCACGATCCGACTTTTTTTGAAATCTCGACTGTTCTAGCTCTCGATCACTTTGCGCGTTCAGGGTGCGATCTGGTTGTTCTCGAAACCGGCATGGGCGGGCGGCTCGACTCGACGAACGCCGTGACTCCCCTGGTCTCCACGATCACACCGATCGACATGGATCACATGCAATGGCTCGGCGACACGCTCCCGAAAATCGCCACCGAAAAAGCCGGCATCATCAAGCCGAGAGTCCCCGTGGTTTCGGCTCCGCAGCAACCTGCCGCTGCCGAGGTTTTGGTTAACACAGCCGCCGAGCGCGGATCTGAGATTCGATTTGTTTCCGAGCCATGCCTGCATCCGCTCGCTCTGGCAGGGGCACATCAAAAGTGGAATGCCGCCTTGGCGGTGGAAACCCTTCGCGCCAGCGGCCTCGGCATTTCTGATGCAACTATTCGAGAAGGCCTCCTTCGCACGGAGTGGCCAGCCCGTTTTCAGCGAGTTGGCGAACGATTCGTTGTGGATGGAGCGCACAATGCCCATTCCGCTGACGCGCTGGTCCAGACCTGGCGCGAGGTTTTCGCCGATCAAAGAGCCACGATCGTCTTCGGCGCTCTCGCGGATAAAAACTACTCCGAAATCCTCTCGCGGCTCGAACCTATCGCCGAACGATTTGTTTTTGTGCCGGTGGAAAATTCCCGCTCGGAATCGCCCGCCACGCTGGCACCCCTGGTTCAGTGTTCTTGGCAAATTCACCTCTCGCTCGAACCCGCCCTTCGCGCCGCTCTGGATTTTCCGGAACCGGTCCTCGTCACTGGATCGCTTTTTCTCGCCGGCGAGGCACTCTGGATTTTCGATCGAAATCCTGCTCTGAGGGCTTGTGATGCCTCCGCGCTCCGCTAGTCTTTTCGTTCCTCTCGGCGCTGGATTGCCGAGCCATTTTTCCACATGAAAATCTACATTGACGGTGAATTTTACGACAAAGAGAACGCGAAGATTTCCGTGTTCGATCATGGTTTGCTCTACGGCGACGGGGTTTTTGAAGGGATACGGTTTTACAATGGACGGGTCTTCCGTCTCGATGAGCACATCGATCGCCTGTTCGATTCCGCCCGCGCGATCGCTCTCAACATCGGGATGGATAAATCCGCCGTTATCGAGGCGACGCTCGAGACGATCCGCCAAAACAATCTCCAAGATGGCTACATCCGTCTCGTCGTCACACGCGGGGTGGGGGATCTCGGTCTGAATCCCATGCTTTGCCCGAAGGCTTCGCTCTTCATCATCGCTTCGAAAATCACGCTCTACTCCGCCGATAAATACGAAAACGGACTCGATGTCGTGACCTGTGCGACTCGGCGAATTCCGCACGGCGCGCTCAGCCCGATGGTGAAGTCGCTGAATTACCTCAATAATGTCATGGCCAAGATCGAGGCCCAAAATGCCGGCGCAGGCGAAGGGCTCATGCTGAACGAGCAAGGCTTCGTCTCCGAGTGCACGGGTGACAATATTTTCATTATCAAAAATGGAGTTATTACGACGCCGCCTATCTCCGCTGGCGCCTTGGCGGGTGTCACCCGTTCAGTTGTTTTTGATCTCGCAGCGGAGTTCGGCATTCCAATCCATGAGCCGATGATGACTCGCTATGACATTTTCACAGCGGACGAGTGTTTCCTCACGGGCACAGCCGCCGAAGTCATCCCCGCTGTAAAGCTCGATACCCGCCTGATCGGAGACGGCAAGCCCGGCCCGATCACGCGCCGCCTCATCACGCGTTTCCGTGAGTTGACAGCCTCCACCGGCACACCGATCTATAGCTGACCAAAACGATGCAATGTGATGTTTGCCACGCCAAGGAAGCGACGGTTTTTCTGACCCAAATCGTGGACGGGAAGATGCAGAAAGTGAACCTCTGCGAATCCTGCTCCAAAGAGAAAGGCGTCAACGACCCGACCGGTTTCGCCCTTGCGGATCTGCTTCTCGGCATTGGCGACTCCCAGCAAATTGAAAAAAATCCCGCGAGTGTGAAGTGCCCTGTCTGTGGTTTCACCCAAGCAGATTTCAAAAAAACCGGCCGCCTGGGTTGCAGTCATTGCTACACGGTGTTCGACGACGGCATCGCCCCGATGTTGAAAAATATGCACAAGGGCACCGCTCATACCGGAAAAACACCGGCGAAATTCCACATGACCCGCCAGCGGGGCGAGAAACTCAAATCTCTCCAAGACAATCTCTCCAAGGCCGTCGCGGCCGAGGAATTCGAGAAAGCCGCAGAACTTCGCGACCAAATCCGATTGCTGGAGGCGGAACCCGTTTAAATGAAATTCTCACGCATCATCGCGAATTCCGGTGAATGGCTTTCCGGCGACGGCCCAAACCGACAAATCGTCGTCAGCAGTCGTGTTCGCCTCGCGCGCAACATCCGCAACAAGCCCTTCCCCGGTTGGGCCAAAAAAGCCGAGCGCCTCGAGGTGATGGGTCTAGTGAAGACCGCCGTGGAAGCTTTGCCCGAGATGGAGGAGTCCTATTCCGAGCCTTTGGAATCCCTTTCGCCACTGGAAAAACAAGTCCTTGTCGAGCGTCACCTCATCAGCCGCGAGCACGCTGCCAAAGCCGTCGGCAGCGCGGTGGTGACGAATGCCCGCCAGTCCCTCAGCGTCATGATCAACGAGGAGGACCACCTCCGCATGCAGGCGATCTGCTGCGGGCTCCAGCTTGGCAATGTCTTCGACATGATCAACCGCGTGGATAGCGAGCTCGAGTCCTCGCTGGATTTCGCTTTTGATTCCCACCTCGGTTATCTCACCGCCTGCCCCTCGAATGTTGGCACCGGCATGCGCGCCTCGGCCATGTTGCACCTTCCGGCGCTCGTGATGAGTGACCAGATCAATAAAATCATCAACTCGGTGAACAAAATCGGACTCGCCGTTCGTGGACTCCATGGTGAGGGAACCGAGGCGATGGGGAATCTTTTTCAAGTCTCGAACCAAACCACGCTCGGCGAGACCGAGGAGGAAATCATCGGCCGCCTCAACCGTGTCATCGAGCAGATCATCGAGCACGAGCAGAACGCCCGCGCCCTTCTCTCCCAGCGCAAACCGGTCACACTCCACGACCAGATTGGCCGCGCCTATGGCATCCTGTGCCACGCCTTTTCGATGAGTTCCAAGGAGGCCTTGAACCTTCTTTCGGTGATCAAACTCGGCATCGACCTCGATGTTTTTCCGGAGGCCCACCGTTTTCCCGTCGACGAGCTTTTTATCGAAACCCAGCCCGCTCATTTGCAGAAAGGCGCCCAGGTTCAGAAAATGTCCTCGGAGGAAAGGGACACCTTGCGCGCCACGATCATTCGCGCCAAACTGAACCAGATGCCCGGGCCGGATATGACCCGATTGAAAATTTCCGTTCCCACTGCCACTTCTAAACAATGATGAACAACTTCACTCCCCGCGCTCAACAGGTCCTAGCCCTCGCCCGCAAGGAGGCCGATCGGTTTAATCACAACTATGTCGGCACCGAGCACCTGCTCCTCGGCCTCATTAAACTCGGCCAAGGCGTCGCCGTGAATGTCCTTCAAAAAATGGGCCTCGACCTTGAGACCGTTCGCATGGAGGTGGAGAAGCAAGTCGGCTCCGGTCCCGAGACCAAGATGGCCGGTAATATTCCCTACACGCCACGCGTGAAAAAGGTTCTCGCCCTGGCTGGCAAGGAGGCGAAAAGCCTCCAGCACTCGTATGTCGGCACCGAGCATGTGCTCCTCGGTCTGCTCCGCGAAGGCGAAGGCGTCGCCGCCCGCGTTCTCAAGAATCTCGAAATCGACATCGAGCGCACCCGCAACGAAATCCTCAAGGAACTCGATCCGAATTTCGCTCCCTCCGATGACGACGACTCCGTTCCTGCCGAAGCTTCCGGCGGATCGAAGTCCTCCACAAAAACTCCCGCTCTCAAATCTTTCGGCCGCGACCTCACCGAGCAGGCGCGCAAAGGGGAACTCGACCCCGTCATCGGCCGTGCCGACGAAATCGAGCGGATCATCCAAATCCTCTGCCGCCGTAGCAAAAATAACCCCGTCCTCATCGGCGAGGCGGGCGTCGGCAAGACCGCGATCGCCGAGGGCCTCGCCCAAGAAATCATCGCGGGCAATGTTCCCGAAATCCTCCGCGAAAAACGCGTCATCACACTCGACTTGGCCCTCATGGTCGCCGGCACAAAATATCGCGGCCAGTTCGAGGAGCGCATCAAGGCGGTGATGGATGAAATCCGTCGCAACAAAAATGTCATTCTTTTCATCGACGAACTCCACACGCTCGTCGGAGCCGGTTCCGCGGAAGGCGCGATGGATGCATCGAACATCATCAAGCCCGCCCTCAGCCGCGGAGAACTCCAGTGCGTCGGCGCGACCACGCTGAATGAATACCGGAAATACATCGAAAAAGACTCCGCTCTCGAGCGCCGTTTCCAGCAGGTGAAAGTCGAGGCTCCGACCGTCGATCAGACGATTCTCATCCTTCAAGGCATCCGTCCAAAATACGAAGCCCATCACAAGGCGAAGTTCCTCGATGAGGCCCTCGAAGCCGCCGCGAAACTCTCGGACCGCTACATCACCGGTCGATTCCTGCCCGACAAGGCGATCGATCTCGTCGATGAAGCCGGCTCCCGCGCCCGCATTTCCGCGATGACCCGTCCGCCCAATGTGAAGGACCTCGAGAAGGAAATCGAAACCATCCGGCTCGATAAAGAAGCTGCCATCAAGGCTCAGGACTTTGAAAAAGCCGCCGCTCTTCGAGACACGGAGAAACAGGCGAAAGACAAACTCGACTCCATCCTCGCCGAGTGGCGCACCCACAAGGAAGAAAAGGAAGTCATCGTTTCCGCCGACGAGATTATGCATGTCCTCTCCAAGTGGACGGGCGTTCCGCTGTCCCGGATGGAGCAGCAAGAAACCGCCAAGCTCCTCGCGATGGAGAAGGAACTCGAGGACAAGGTCATTGGTCAGAACGAAGCCGTTGTCGCGATCAGCAAGGCTCTTCGCCGCTCCCGAGCCGACCTCAAGGACCCGAAGCGCCCGATCGGCTCGTTCATTTTCCTAGGCCCTACAGGTGTTGGAAAAACTTTCCTCGCCCGCACCCTCGCCGAGTTCATGTTTGGAAGTTCCGACTCGCTCATCCAGATCGATATGTCGGAATACATGGAGAAATTCAGCGCGTCCCGCCTCATCGGATCGCCTCCCGGCTACATCGGGTATGAAGAGGGTGGCCAGCTCAGCGAGGCCGTGCGCCGCAAGCCTTACGCCGTGGTGCTCTTCGACGAGATCGAAAAAGCGCACCCGGATGTGATGCACCTTCTCCTGCAAATCCTCGAGGAGGGAAAAATCACCGACTCGCTCGGCCGCAAAATCGATTTCCGCAATACGATCATCATCATGACCTCGAATGTCGGGGCCGAGTTGATCAAAAAGCAAACGACTCTAGGCTTCGGCGCCCCAGCGGGTGGCACCGACAACTACGATGTGATGAAGGAGAAAATCCTCGGTGAGGCCAAGCGCGTCTTCAAACCGGAGTTCATCAACCGCCTTGATGACATCATTGTTTTCCACACCCTCGAAAAACCCGACCTCGTCAAAATCGTGGACCTCGAAATTTCGAAGGTGGTCGAACGCGTCAAGGCCAAGGACATTCATCTCACGCTCGACGCCACCGCGCAGGATTTCCTCATC
This sequence comes from uncultured Spartobacteria bacterium, assembly GCA_937919825.1. Lineage (GTDB taxonomy): Bacteria > Verrucomicrobiota > Verrucomicrobiia > Chthoniobacterales > Terrimicrobiaceae > UBA967. The sequence continues at coordinate 15,822 of CALFPA010000131.1, forward strand.
ACCAAAGGCTACGACCCGACCTACGGCGCCCGACCCATGCGCCGCGCTGTGGAGAAATACATCGAGGATCCGATGGCCGAGGAAGTGCTCCGTGGCCACATCAAGCCCGGCGACAGCGTCACGGTCCAAAAAGACGGCGACAAACTCGGCTTCGTGGTCGTCCACTCGAAAGAGAAGACCGAAAGCGAAACGGCGGCTGGTTGACGCCATCGTTTCTTAATCTCGTAACAGCTTTCAAGCGGGAGGGGCGCTCCAAGCTTTGAGGACGGGATTCCCGTGCTCGTAGCCGAGTTCGCTCCATGTCCCGGTTTCCAGTTGGAAAAAGCGGGACCCGAGGGCGTCCAGCCCGAGCCAGCGAGCGGTCAGCACGCGGAGGCAGTGGGCATGGCCAACGACGAGCGTATCGCACCCTGCGGCTCGGATTTTGGAAATGACTCGATCGACCCGAGCGCCCACATCGGAGGCGGATTCGCCATTCGGGCAGGGGTGCGTGAAAACGGTCCAATCGGGAACGGATTTTCGAATTTCCGGGGTCGTGAGACCTTCATAGTCCCCGTAATTCCACTCGGAGAGGTCCGCAGTGATCTCCGCTGAATTCGACCAGCCGGCGAGTTCGCAGGTCCGGCGGGCGCGGAGCCGGGGGCTGCATAGCACGAGACCGAAATTCCACTTGGAAAGAAATGGCTGAAGCTTGGCGGCGCGTTGCTCCCCGAGAGCGGTCAGTGGAATGTCGGTGGTGGAGGTGTGGCGTCCATTGAGGCTCCATTCGGTTTCGCCATGGCGGACGAGGATGACTTTCTGGGTGGCGGGAGTTGTCATGGATCAGGCGGGGAGGTTTTCGGCGAGATCACCATCGAGCCAGTGCTTGAGGGACCGGACGAGGATTCCTGGAGTTTCCATCGGGGCAAAAGCCGAGCAGTCGTTCAGGACTTCGAGGCTGATTTTTGGAAGCTGGCGGACGAGCGTGGTGGCTTCCGAAAGCGGGAATGCCGGGGCTCTCGCCGGCCAGAGGATATGGGCAGGCGCCAAAATGTCGGAGAGGCGAGGGGACGCGTCGTATTTTTTCCTGTTTTTCAAAAGTCCAAGAATCGCATACTCGGCGCCATATTGCTGGGAGGAGGAGGCGAGGACTTCAACGGTTTCCTCGGCGAGGTTTTCGGCATTCGAGTATCCGGTCCGTGAAAGCCAGGCGCGGATGAATGGAGGGCGCGAGGTGTGGCGGTGGTAGATGAATCGGCCCACGCCGGGAATCATGCTGCCAGAGACGAGTCCCATCGTTTGGGCTTGGATGGAGTCTTGAAGGCGTGTCGGCAGAAAAAGAATGAGGCGGGCGATGAGTTCCGGATGCTTCGCGGCGAGCAGGAGCGCGACTTGGGAAGTCAGACCGCTGGCGACCAGGATGGCAGGGCGGTGCGGGCAGACGGAGCGGAGAAACTCCGAGAGGGATTGGACATGTTCCTCGGGATCCAGAGGAGTGGATGGACGCTCGGATTCTCCGTAACCGATTAAATCCGGCGCGATGACTTCGCGGTCCATCGCGAAGCGGGTGTAAACCTTCGACCATTCGTAGGAGGAAGCCCCGAGAAACATCCCATGAAGAAAAACCAACGGCATCCCGGAACCGCAAACATGGTAAACAAAATCCCCGAGGGAGGTATTCGCTACGCGCGTGGCGAAAATGGCGGGGGAAATCTCATCGGGGATCCTGCCGCGGTCTGCATGACGGCTGCGATGACGCAATGCCAGAGCGAAAGCCCCGAGAATACCGACACCGATTCCCACGCCGACGACCGGCTTTCGTTTCCAGATCGGAGACATGGCCGATGGCGTGGCCGGGCTTCGCCGGTCGAAAGGAACGGGAAGCCCGCGAGAGAATTACCAGCTGGCTTTTGTGACGCCGGGAATGAGTCCCGAGGTGGCAAGTTCGCGGAAAGTGATACGCGAAACCTGAAAGCGCCGAAGGAACGCACGACGACGGCCCGAAACGCGGCAGCGATTCACAAGCCGGGTAGGGCTGGCATCGCGAGGAAGTTGGGAGAGGGACGCATAGTCCTTCTTCGCTTTGAGTTCAGCGCGAAGGGCGGCGTATTTTTCTACGGTTTTCAGTTTGCGCTTGTTGCGCTCGAGCCATGCTGTTTTTGCCATAATTAGGGGGCGAAACTTATCTCGCGGCTGGTGGGTTGCAAGCTTTTTGGCGGTTTTTTCATCAAAAAATCAAAGGTCGCCGCAGAGGAGATGGATGAATCTTTTGCCGGAATCGCTCAGGCGGGCTGCGCCGGGCGAACCAGCCAAGATGCCGCGCGTGGCGTGTGGGTAGGCTTGATGAGTGTCTGCGACCCAAGTCACTTTCGGCTCCTTGGTGGATTCGATGGAGGCCCGAGCCTCAACGGGAAATCCATATTGCGTGAACGCAATCGTCCATGCGGAGGGAGACGCTGGCTCGCCGTCGGGAACCAGCCAGGGATGTTGGCGAACGAGCGAGAGCGCGGCGGAGTCCGGGACTGTGATTTTGTAAAATGGCTCGCGGCTGTGGATATGGTCACTCAACCGGAAAGCGGGATTTTTTGTGGATTCGAGAAGGATCGGGGTGGGGTCGATGCCGACGAGGTTGAGGCCATTGTAGAGACCGTGCTTGTTCGGGCTGCCGGCGAAGTGTTGGCGATGCCAAGTCTCGAAATTTTCGCTGAGCATGACGGCGATCTCGAAATGCAAATGGGCTCGCTCGCGATTGATGCCGGCTCCACTGAATCCCATGCGGCCAATCTTGTCGCCTTGGGAGACGCGCTGGCCTGGCTGGCAGGTGATTTCCGAGAGGTGGGCGTAGAGCGTGTAGAATCGGCAACCTTCGATTTTGTGTTCGATCACGACATAACGGCCGTAATTGGAAGCTCCCGCTTCGCGGCTTGTGTGCACGACGAGCCCGTCAGCCGAGGCGCGGATGTCATCGAGAGGATTACCGGATGCATCCCGGCGCACCGGGGCGATGTCGATGCCTTCGTGGAGCGTGGTGTAAATGACATCTCCGTCTTGACGCTGAGGCCCGCGCACGAATCCAAAGGATCCGCCCTCCCAAGGCTTCGTTTCCTCACCCTCGAAATTGCGGTTCACATACATGAAAAAATCCTGCGGGCGCCCCTCGAGGAGTGCTCGGTTTTCGGTGGGCCAATCGAACAGTGCGGCGTGGAGCGGGGTCGCAAGAGCGATGACGAAAAGAGCAAACCGCAATCTCACGGAACCGCCTCCGGCTTGGGCGCGGCTTTCTTTTTTCCAAATTCCGACTCGCGTCCGATGATCGGAAATTTGGCCTGCAACGCAGCGATTTCTTGAGGGAGAAATCCTCCGGGCACATACAAAATCCCATCAGCCACCGTGCCGGAGATTTTCATTTTTGAAGCAGGGCGGCCGTTGATCAAAACCACTGCGGTCCGGCCTTTGTCCTCGAGCGTGAGTTGATGGAGTTTGTGCGAGCCGTGGGCATCGAGTCGAAAATAAGCGCCCGCCATGCCGTCATTTCCTGGGAAGGGATAGAAGGCTTTGAAGTCGCGCTCATTCACCGCAGGAACTTTCCGGATCTGGATTTTCCGGCCGTCTGTGAGTTCGAGTTCGGTGACGAAGGAGGTGCCATCGGAAGCCACCCCCTCGCAATGGAGGCGGACGGTGGTAGTCGGAGTTTTCTTGGTCCCGGCGAAAGTCGCGGAGGCAAGAAGTGACAGGGTTGTGGCGAGGACGAGAAAAGGGATCTTTCGGCGCATGTCTGGGCCTGTGGACGAAGTTTAAGGAAGCCGAAGCGTAGGCGAGTGTTTGGGAATTGCAACCGCTCGGTGCCTCCGATACCACTTTCGACCATGAACCGCCTTGCCGCCGTCCTTCTTGCCATGCCGCTGGCTGTGGCCGTTGCCTTGGATTCCCAAGATGCCTCGACGCCTTTTGAATGGACCCCGCCGGACGAGAGCACGCCGTTCTTCGTGAGCGACTCGGAATTCTATTCTAAAGAGCAAAAAATCCTCACGGCCACCTCGCCGGCAAGCCAGTATCCGTTGGTAAAAGATGGACCGCAAACCGTGAGCGGGCAGGTGCAGAGTTTTTTCACCAACATGTTCGCTTCGGTAAATCTTCGGGGAGCTGCGGCAACTCGCGAGGAGGCCGAACTCACGGTCAACCCGGAGGCTCCAAGCCTCGCCGACACGCGCGAAGTCGAGGCGAACTACTCGATCCGCAATAACTCGAACCGCATGGCCCGACTTGATTTTTCGACCAGCCAACGGATCGAAATCCTCACCAAAAATTCTGCCGGTAGCACGATTGATCGTTGGTCGGATGACCGCTCCTTCCAGCCTCAAGAGGGAGTTGTGATTATCAATCCCGATGAGCGCATCGAATACCGAGAGAAAATTTCCACCCGCGATATGAAGCCCGGCCAAACCTACGAGGTCGAGGCCATGCTCAAATCGGAACCCGATTTCCGGCTCCAAAAACCACTCGCGCCGCGCTGAGTTTTGTATCCCGGAAGTTTTATGCGGCTACTCCTCGCGCCGGCTTTGATCGCCGTCCTCGCCTTGCCGGTTCCACTCCGGGCCCAGCAACAGGAAAGGAAACTGCTCGATCGCATCCAGCGCCCCAACATGGAACTCACAAATCCCATGCAGGCCAAATCCTTCGAAGGTGGAGGCGGGGTGGAGATGAAAAGTGCCAGCATTGGGAAGACCCCTTACGACGCGGGAAAAACCGCGAATCTCAAGGAGTTTTCCGGCGCCCGCTCGTTTCTGGGTATTAAGAATCCTTGGTTTGGGAATCGGGTTTTCGAGACCAAGGCCGCCCCACTCTCTGGCGTGGCCAACTTCAATTCCTCCTTCCCGGTGCGTGACGCGGCATCGGGGGAATTTTCAGCTTCCGACAAGAAAGCCCGAGTGGCGTCTTCCGACATGAATCTCCGTCCATTCCTGATAAGCGGTAAGTCCGCGCAAGGCCTTGATCAAATCTCCGATAAAATTTCGAAGGAGATGACCATTGACGATATTCGCGAGATCCTCAACAAACCGCGCTGATTTTTTTCGAACATGTCTGACATCCAATTTCTCTTACGGGGCTGCGCCAAGGTCATCAGCGAGCAGGAACTCGCCGAGAAGCTCAAACTTGGACGCCCGCTCCGAGTCAAGCTTGGCGTCGATCCCACGGCTCCAGACATCCATCTCGGCCACAGCATCGCTCTCTCTAAGCTTCGCGATTTTCAGGACCAAGGCCACGACGCGATTCTGATCATTGGGGACTTCACCGCGATGATCGGCGACCCCACCGGTCGTTCAGTTACTCGCCCTCAACTCACCCACGCCGAGGTTTTGGAGAACGCCAAAAGTTTCCAAGAGCAGGCTTTCAAGATTCTCGACCGCGAGCGGGCGACGATCGTTTTCAACGGCGAGTGGTTCAAGGGAATGACCTTTCAGGAAGTCATCAAACTCAATAGCCGCGTGACGCTTCAGCAGATGCTCGTGCGGGAGGATTTCCGCGACCGGCTCGACAAGGGCCAGCCCATCCGCGCCCATGAAATCCAATACCCCATCATGCAGGGCTGGGACTCTGTGATGATCAAGGCCGATGTGGAACTCGGCGGCACCGACCAACTTTTCAACATCATGGTCGGCCGCGACCTTCAACACGAGGAGGGCATGGCGCGCCAAGTTGCCATGACGATGCCGATCCTCGAGGGACTCGACGGCCACCAGAAAATGAGCAAGAGCCTCGGAAACTATGTCGCGCTCACTGATCCGCCTGCGTCGATGTTCGGAAAGCTCATGAGCATCAGCGACGAGTTGATGGTCCGCTACTACGACATTCTGCTTCACGAATCGCTGCCTGATGGGCATCCGATGGAGGCCAAAAAAAGTCTCGCCCGCCGGATTACCGCGCGATTTCACAGCGAGGAATTGGCCGGTCAGGCACTCGAGGATTTCAACACCCGCTTCAGTGCCCGCGATCTGGCGCAAGCCGACCTTCCCGTTTTCACGCCCGGCGCTTCGCGGGATATTCTCAGCGTCGTCGTCGAGGCCTTTGCCGCTTGTTTTCAAACCCCCCGCTCGCGCTCCGATGCCCGTCGCTTGGTCGAAGGCGGGAGCGTTCAGTGGAATGGCACCAAGTTCTCCGACCCGAAGGCGCCACTCCCGGCAGAGCCCGGCGTGCTGAAGCTCGATAAGACCCGGGCCGTTCGGATCAATGCCTGAACCAAGATGAGACCGGTTTTTTATCAACGCCGGTGGGAGCCGAATCTCGGCCTATCTCGCCACACGATTTATCGGATTCTTTTTTGGTTGCTGATGGCGTTTGTCGCCTACCGCGTTTTTCTTTTCGGGAAGGGAGTTTTTGATCGTTACCGAGCCACAGAGATTGCACGAGTCGCGGCCACGGAATTTGCCGAGGGACGCAAAGCCGACGCGATCTCGAATATCAAGCTGGCTCTCACCTATGACGAACGGAATCCCGAGGCGGCGCGCCTGATGGCCCGGGTGTTTGACGCGGAGGACAATCCGCTGGCGGTGGAATACCACTGGTTGGTGGCGGAATCCGGAGATGCCACCGCTGAGGATTTGCGCCTGATGGCCCTTTCTGCCATTCGACACGGGAACGAGAATATGGCTCTCGAGGCCGCTGCAAAAAACCGCAAACTTGGCGGCGACCCGGCTTTTTCTGATTTGATCGAGGCTCAAATCCTAGCCTTGAAAGGGGACACCGTAGGGGGTGAAAAAGCCCTCCGTGCCGCCTTGCAGAGCCGGGAGTCCAGCGAAACGCTCGTGGCCCTCGCGGATTACCTCCTCTCCGATCCCGAGCTTTTGGACATGAACTCCGCCGAGGCGGCCCGCCTCCTGAAGCGCGCGGCGGAAATCGACAATCGCCAGGCTGGTTTGCTGGCGCTGCGCAAGGGTTTGGGTTCCGGTATTCTTTCACCCGTAGACCGTGCCGAGTGGATGAAATCGTATCTGGCGCACCCGGCCGCCGATACCTCCTCCCGACTGGACGCGATGGAGATGGAATTGGCCGCCAATCCCGATTCCCGCGATGTAGTGGTTCAAAAAAGCATGGAGGTCTTTCGGGTCCTTCCCGTCGCCGAAAAGGCCAAGGCTGCGCGCTGGCTGCTCGAAAAAGGAGAAGCCCGTGCCGCTCTGGAAATGCTCCCTTACGCCCAGGCTTCCACAGCACCAAGCGCGATCCGGGTTTGGATTGAGGCGGAAATGTCGCTGGGTGATTGGAGCGCCCTTGAGGCGGGATTAAAAAAACCTTCCCCCTCCCTCGACGATGCCGTCCGGTTGCCGCTCCTCGCTCGTGCGATCAAACAGCAGGGCCGCGCCGCCGAGGCGGATGCGGTCTATGCCGAAGCCTTGCAGAAATTCCAGTCAAACCCCGTCAAACTCTCCGAAGTCCTTGCCGGCATTCTCGCCGCGGGAGAGTGGGATCTTTTTGAGAAAAATATCACGCCGGTGGTTGGCAACCCCCAAGTTGCCTCGAGCGCCCTGCGCGTATGGGTTCCCATAGCCCGCAGTCAGCGCAACTCCGCCCGCTTGCTGGGTTTTTACGAGAAGGCCTTGGCCAGCCCGGTTCTCGCTAAAGACCCCTATCTCCTCGACCGCCTACAATTTTGCCGTCTCATCCTAGGCGTTCCCGTTCCGATCGAAGATGTCGAAGCCCGCCTTGCGCTAGCCTCCGATAATCCAAATTACTTCGTTACTGCGGCGCTCGGTTATTTGAAAAATGGACGCAAGGCCAAGGCCCTTAATCTTATCGAAGGTGGAGAAAAACCTATCGATCTCTCGAAATTAACGCCATCGCGCCAAGCTGCTGCGGCGGCTGTTTTGGCTGCGAATGACCGCTCTGCCGAGGCCAGGCAAATCGCCTCCCGCATTCCCCACGAAAATCTCACTATCGAAGAAGAGGCATTTCTCAAGCAGGCCCTCGAACAAGCCGGCTTGGCTTATTGACCTTCCGCCTCACAAGACCATCACCCATGAATAAAAAATCGATCTTCGCATTCGTCATGGCTGGCGGCAGCGGCGAGCGCTTCTGGCCGATGAGCCGCCGCCGCACGCCCAAGCACCTCCTCAAGCTCCTCGGCGACCAAACCCTCCTCGAAACCACCGTCCGCCGCATGGAAGGCCTGATTCCACTGGAGAATACCTTTGTCCTGACCAACGAGGCTCAGATTGAAGCCACGCGCGCGGCTGTTCCCTTCCTTCCTCCGCAAAACATCATCGCCGAACCTGCCAAGCGCGACACCGCCCCGGCCTGCGCGCTCGCCACTGCCATTGCGCGCTCGCTCCACCCCGAAGCCGTCTGCGTCGTTCTTCCCGCTGATGCCATGATTCATGATGTCGCGAAATTCCGCGACCGCCTCGCCGATGCCATCGACGCCTCCGCGTCCGGAGCTATCGTCACACTCGGCATCCCGCCGACTTTTCCCGCCACTGGTTACGGCTATCTCGAAACCGCCGAGGCCCATCCTCCCGGCCCCCTCGGCAGCCGCATCCACGCCCTCAAGCGCTTTGTCGAAAAGCCCGACCTGGAAAAAGCTACTGTCTATGTGCGCGAGGGAACCTTTTTCTGGAACGCCGGAATTTTCGTCTGGAAAGCCGAAACTTTCCGAGAAGAAGCCCGTCGCCAAGTCCCCGCACTGGCGGATTTCATCGAAGCCCTAGACGAGATTTCCTCTTTGCCCCAACTCCTGACGGACCGCTTCGCCTCCCTTCCAAAAATCTCGGTCGACTACGCGATCATGGAGAACGCCCGGCGCATCGACACGGTCATCGCGGATTTTGATTGGGATGATGTCGGCGCTTGGACGGCGCTCCCCGCTCACATCCCGTCCGATGCCGAGGGCAATTCAAAGCGTGGGCAAGTTGTTCAACATTCCTCGCGTGACAACATCGCGATTTCCAATGGTCGCCTCATCGCTCTTTGCGGAGTGGATCATCTCGTCGTGGTCGAGACGCCGGATGCGATTCTCGTCTGCGATCGCGACAGCGTTCAACAGGTCAAGGAACTCCAGGGCCTTCTGCCGGAAAGCCTGAAATAAGACGGCTGCCTCAGCCCTCGTAGGGTTCGAGATGAATAACGGCATCGAGGATGCGGGGTTTTCTTGCCAATAAGTGGTCTTTCACCTGATGCCCGATGTCATGGCCCTCGCGCACGGTTGTTTCGCCGTGCACGAGGACATGGAGTTCCACAAAAAGCCCCACGCCGCTTTTGCGAGGGCGGCATTTTTCGATGTCCACGACACCTGGGACTTCTCGGGCGATGGCGCGAATTTCCTCGATCAGATTTTCAGGAAGGTTTCCGTCCAGAATATCGTGGAGGGCTCGTTTCACGATCAGGGAACCATTGATGACGATGATGCCGCAGGCGAGTAGGGCGGCGTAGTCGTCGGCGGCCTCCCAGCCCGGCCCACCAATCAGCGCAATGGAGATGCCGATCCCTGCCGCGGCTGATGTGATGGCATCAGAGAGGTGATGCCATGCGTCGCCTTCGAGCGCGCGGCTGTCGATGTCCCGGCCAAGGGCGTCGATTTTTCGGGATAGAATCCATTTTACTGCCACCACGACCAAAAGAACCGGAAGCGTGAACCACTCGGGCGCGTGATGTGGGGTTCGGATTTCCAGAACGGAGTGCCAGGCGATGACTCCTGCGGCAACAAGCAACGCAGCTCCGGCGAAGAGTCCAGCGAGGGATTCGATGCGGCCGTGGCCGTAGGGGTGGTTTTCGTCGGGCGGGCGCAATGACATCTGGAAGCCCACCCAAGTGACGAGGGAGGTGAATATATCGGCCGCCGACTCGATGCCATCCGCCACCAGCGCGTAGGAATTTCCAACGAGGCCGACAGAGATTTTCACGGCCATCAGCACGAGGTTGACGCATACGGTCAACAATCCGAGAGCCACGGTTTTTCCCGTGTCGATCATCGCGCGGGGCGTTTTTTCGGGAGCAGGATGCCGAGGCCGAGTAGCCCAGCGCCAAGTAGGCCGAGCCCGACCGCGAGCACATAGTAGACTTTGAGTTCCTTGCCGAGCCACGCACCCTCGTGGATGTCCATCAGCAGATCAGCCGTTTCGTCGGAAATGCCGAAATAGTCCTCGCCGAATTTATAGGCCATGCCGGTGAGTGCGGTGGCGGTCAGAGGTAGCAGCAGCGCGATTCCGAGCAGACGATGAAAAAGACGCATTGGTTGGCGAGATTTTGATTTCAAGAACATCGCCGCGCCGGATCCCAGCAGGAAAAGAAGGCCCAACCCGGCAGCGAGGATTTGGATGGTAGAAAAAACCGACCCCGCCCACTCGCCGGTGTGAAGGCTCATGAGGAAATTGCCCGTCTCCTTATCCACACCGAACCATTTTTTCCCAACGCGGTAGGCCAAGCCAGTAATAGCAGAGAGGGCCAACAGGATGAAAAGCCAAGGGGCGAGGCGTCGATGGATGAGGCGGAGTTTCACGGGCTCAAAAATGGACGCCAACCTTCGCTGCTGCACTCCAAAAAATCAAAACTCTTGCCTGTTGGGTTGGCCATGGTGCCAGAGGTCATTGGGGATCTGGAGCTCGAGGAGCAAGCAGGTCACCCCTCGGGCTCGTTCATGGCTGGCGCAGGGCGTAGTGGCCGGTTTTCTTACCGCCGATTTTTTCCACTAAACCCGCATCGAGCAGCGGGCGGAGCAAGCCCATCGCGCCTTGGCGAGAGATTGGCATGGCCGCCCAGATTTGCGCCGGGGTCATGCGGCCATGGTCGCGCAGGAGTTGCAGCAACCTTTCTTGGTTGGGGCGCAGCACCAATTTCCCGGGGGATTTGACCTCCAACGCCTGCACGCGCAGCCACACATTTTCGAGGGTTTGCCGCACACCCTCCGCGCAGTATTCGAGCCATTCGCTGAGATCTTCGCCGCGCTTCCGAACGGCATCCAGCGCGGCGTAGTAGCCGGGGCGATCCTCCCAATAGTATTCATCCACGGAAAAGATGTGGTGGCTGTCGAATCCGCGCCGATAGAGTTCCCACAACGCCAGCGCGCGTCCGGTCCGCCCGTTTCCATCGGCAAAGGGATGAATGTCCTCGAAGTGGTAATGCAGGATCGCAGAACTCAACACCGGCGAGAGTTTCGGCGCCTCCTTGTTCCACCACTCCAGAAGCTCAAACATCAGGCCGGAGACATCCGCCGCCGCTGGCGGAAAATGGTTGCCCACCCGCACGGCAATCATGCGGTAACTCCCAGCCATGCCTTGATCCATGACCTCGCCTGCCAAGATCCGGTGCAACTCGAAGAGATCCTCGTGGCGAATACACTCCTTCATGGCGTGCTTCTCGACATACCGCAACCCAGCGAAATAGTTCAGCACCTCGCGCCGGGAACGCACATCCGAGGCGGCGATTTCCCGCCCCTCTTCCAACGCCTGCACTTGCTCCAGCGTCAGTGGATTGCCTTCGATCGCTGTCGAGGCGTGCACATTGCGTGTTCTCGTATCCTTCTGCAGGGCAGGAATCCAAGAAACATCAACGGACGCCCCTTGAATCCGCTCCCGCAAGACCGCAATGATCTCAACAAGAGAGAGAAGGCGCGGCGTGATGGTAAATTGCGGGATGTAGGCCATGCGATAAGTCAAGTATAAGTCAACTTATGAGTCAAGCGGGTCTTGACATCGAGAATCGGCTTATGGCTCGACTCCGCTAGGGGTGCGTCATGTCTTTGGCCACGACCCACTGGTCGAATTGCTCGGCAGTGAGGTATCCGAGGGCGAGGGCGGCTTCTTTGAGGCTGGAGGCGTCTTTGTGGGCTTTTTTGGCGATCTGGGCGGATTTGTCGTAGCCGATGTGGGGGTTCAGCGCGGTGACGAGCATGAGGGAGTTTTTCACATAGCCTTCGATGACGGGGAGGTTCGGCTCGATGCCGATGGCGCAGTGGTCATTGAAGGAATGGCAGCCTTCGGCGAGGAGGCGGACGGAGTGCAGGAAATTGTGAACGATGACGGGCTTGAAGACATTCAGCTCGAAGTTGCCCTGCGAAGCGGCGATGCCGATGGCGGTGTCGTTGCCCATGACCTGGATGGCGATCATCGTGAGCGCCTCGGACTGGGTGGGGTTCACCTTGCCGGGCATGATCGAAGAGCCGGGCTCGTTCTCGGGAATGATGAGTTCGCCGAGGCCGCAACGGGGGCCGCTTGCGAGCCATCGGATGTCGTTGGCGATTTTCATGAGCGCGCAGGCGAGGGATTTCACCGCGCCGCTGGCGATGACGAATTCGTTGTGGCCGGAGAGGGCAGTGAATTTGTTGGGCGCGGATTGGAACAGGCGTCCGGTGAGTTGCGCGATGTGGGCGGCGGCGCGGTCGCCGAACTCGGGGTGCGCATTGAGGCCGGTGCCGACGGCGGTGCCGCCGATGGCGAGTTGGTAGAGGCCGCTTAGGGAATATTCTACATCGCGGAGTCCTTGGTCGAGGAGCGTGACATAGCCAGAAAATTCCTGCCCGAGTGTGAGCGGTGTGGCGTCCTGCAAATGCGTGCGGCCGATTTTGACGATGTCGGCGAAGGCCTTGGCCTTGGCATCGAGCGTGTCGCGGAGGGTTTTGACGGCAGGGATGAGGCATTCGAGCACGACCGTGGCGGAGGCGATGGACATCGCGGTCGGGAAGGTGTCGTTCGATGACTGCGACATGTTCACATGGTCATTGGGGTGCACCGGTGCTTTGGATCCCATCTCGCCGCCGGCGAGTTCGATCGCGCGGTTCGAGATGACCTCGTTGGCGTTCATGTTGCTCTGGGTGCCGGAGCCGGTCTGCCAGATGCGGAGCGGGAAGTGGGCGTCGAGTTTTCCGGCGATGACCTCGTCGGCGGCCTTCACAATGAGGTCGCGCTTGTCGGCGGGGAGTTTGCCGAGGTCGGCGTTGGCGAGGGCGCAGGCTTTTTTGAGAATGCCGAGGGCCTTCACCATCTCGGGTGGAAGAATGTCCTCGCCGATGTCGAAATGGATGAGCGAGCGGGCAGTTTGCGCTCCCCAATAGACATTGTGAGGAACGGAAATCTGACCCATCGAGTCGGACTCGAGTCGGTGAGTGGCGGGATTGTGTGGTTCGGTGGTGGTCATTTTGGAAATCAAGTTTTAGAGGTGACGGACGAGGTCGGATTTTTCAAAGCGGACTTTTGGGAGCTTGGCGTATTTGTCCTCGGCGGAGCGGTAGCCGGCGGCGCAGGCGACGACGGTGTTGTAGCCTTTTGAGGGGAGGTCGAGGATCGCGTCGTATTCGCGGGGATCAATGCCTTCGAGGGGGCAGGTGTCGATGCCAACGAGCGCGGCGGAGGTCATGAAATTCCCGAGGGCGATGTAGACTTGGCGGGCTGCCCACTCGCGGACCCAAGCGGCGCGGGGACCGGCGATGACATCAGCCATCATCATGTCGCGGTAGAAACCCAACGACTCGAGTGTGACGCCACGGACCTCCGCGATGCGGGCGAGGTATTTTTCCATGTAGGGGACATCGACTGTTTCGGGAATCGCGAAGACGACGAGGTGCGAAGCATCGGTGACTTGCGATTGATTCCAGGAGTGGGGGCGGAGCTTGGCGCGAAGGTCGGTGTTTTCGACGACGAAAAATTGCCAGGGCTGGAGGCCGTAAGAGGATGGAGAGAGAATCAGGGAGTCCTCAAGAGCTGCCCAGTCATGGGCTGGGATTTTTTTTGAAGCGTCGAATTGCTTGGTGGCGTAGCGCCAGTTTTGCGCGGCGAGGAGTTGCTCGGTTGAGATCGGATTCATGAGCCGCCGATGGGACAACCCAGCGGGGGAGGCATCAAGACTTTTCCGGCCGTGAAAAATGGCCTTCGCGGACATAGTGGCGGAAAGCGCCATTCAGGGCCTCGTCGAGATCTTGGCGGCTCTGCCACCCAGTGGCCCGGCGGAATGCGGTGGAGTCCACCACCCAGCGGTCCGCCCAGATTTCCTTCGCGCGGTCGCGGGTGAGGCTCGGGGCGGAGCGGCGCAGGGAGGGAATGGAATCGACCAAAAGCGACATGGCTTTTACGACGGCGATCGGGATTGGCAGAGTCACGCCTTTGCCTCCAGCGGCGCGGGCGGCCGTGTCGATCAACTCCCAGTCGGTGATGGTGCGATGCGCTGAGATGTAATGTGGGCCGGGGCTCTCGAGGTTCCATGCCGATTGGACGGCTTCGACGACATCATCGACGGAGAGGAAGCTGAATTCCTTTCGACGCAGGCCCGGCTTGGTGCGAATCAGGCCGAGCGCCATTTTAAAAAGAGGGAGGGTGGCGGTGTCTCTCGCGCCGAGGATCATCGGGGGGCGGAGAATGCAAATGCGGCGGTTTTTTTGGCTATGGAGGGCTCGTTCCAAAGCGAGCTTGGATTTTCCATACCAAGTGAGCGGCGTGTCGGCATCCGACTCGGTGCGGGCGGCGCGACCATGGGGCGTTGGGCCGCCTGCGGATTGAGAGGATAAAACCACCACGCGTGCCGATTCCGGGAGGGCTTCGAGGATACGCAGGGTCCAATCGACATTGGTGGTGAAATACTCGTCGCGGTGCCGAGCGAAGAGAACGCCGGCCGAGAGGAGGGCGTGGGTGGGCTGGATGCCTGCGGGCCAGTTTTCCGGCTCGGGGTCGAGAGGGGTTACGGTCGCAGGATCGAAGCCCTCGATCTCGAGTTGGGCTCGGAGTTTTTTGGCGTCACGGACCGGGGCGAGGATTTGGGTTCCCTGCGAAATTTCGCGGAGAAGAAGATTCCTGCCAACAAACCCTGTTGCGCCCGTGACGAGCAGGGTTTTCATGAACACGCGGCGACCGGCGTTACCGTCGGATCAGGGGGTGGCGGGTTTTTGGGAAGCGGCGGGTTGGGGGGCGTCCTGACGCTGGATGCGATATTTTTCGACCACGGCCTTGGCGTCGTTGTCGGTTTCAGCGAGTTTGAGGAGGTCATTGAGCATCTCGGTGTAGCGGGTCTGGACTTGTTGGGCCTGCTGGACGCTCGCTTCGCGCTGCTTGATGAGTTCCGCGAAACGCTTCTCGCCTTCGATGGTCGAGGTGAGTTGGCGATCCATGGTGTCGTAGCGCCATTTCATCGAGCGGGAGGCTTGGCCGTTCGCGCTAATTTGAGCAAAGAGGAAAACCGAAAAGGCGAGAGCCAAAATCGCAATCAGAAAATGGATGTTTCCAACAGGTGAAGAGGACTCTTCTGGCGTGGGGTCGTTGTAGTCTTCCATGGGATCAGTTGGTGGGGGCTGGGGTTTGGTTCACTTCCAAGCCGTATTTTTTGAGAAGCTCGGTGATCTTGTTGTTTTTGTTGGTGACGGAAAGTTGCGCAAGATCTCGGAGCATCGCGGGTCCGATTTGATTTTGAAGTTGGGAGGCACCTTCGATCTGTTGTTGTTGAGCTTGGAGTTGCTGCTGCTGGGCTTGGATCGCGAGTTGTTGGGCTTGGATTTCATCCTGCTGCTTGAGCAGTTTGCTTTCGAAGCTTTGGTTGGACCAAGTTCCGACAAGGAACCAGAGGCTGAGTAGTAAGGCGAGTCCGCTGGTGGCGGTGGAGAGGAGGGCGAATGGCATGGGCTGGTTAATGAGAACTTACAAAAAACCTTTTGATCAGATGGCGTCAAGGCGCAAAGCAAGACACTCGCTTGTTCGTTTTTGGCGCGAATTCGGAATTGCGCGCTCGGATAGGGGCGCTCATTGTCGCCGGATGTTTCGCATCATATGCATCGCGGTTTTGCTCACTCTGACAAATCTTCATGCGGGAAGTGTGATTTTTATCCATCCCGATGGGGCGGGGATTTCACAGTGGCAGGCAGCGCGATTTTTCTGGGCGGGGCCGGATGCGGATTTGAACTGGGACCGGATCCCGGCGGTTGCCGTTTATCGTGGGCACATGGCCGACGCGCTCTCCCCTACCTCCAATGGGGGCGCCACCACCCATGCTTATGGCGTAAAAGTGGGCTCCAATGCCTTCGGCACGGATGGGAAAAATCCGGGGAGACCGGTTGCGGCTTCGGGCAAGCGAGGCAGTATCATGCACGAGGCCATCGAGGCCGGTCT
The DNA here is from genome assembly GCA_937919825.1 of uncultured Spartobacteria bacterium. Lineage (GTDB taxonomy): Bacteria > Verrucomicrobiota > Verrucomicrobiia > Chthoniobacterales > Terrimicrobiaceae > UBA967. Next base: position 31,871 of record CALFPA010000131.1, read on the forward strand.
GCGCACGGGGTTGGTTAATTCCGGCAGCGCGGTGGAGCCTGGCACGGCTTGCTTCGTGACCAGTGTCGAGAATCGTAAGGATTACGCCGAGATCGTGAAGCAACTCGTGGGATCGGGTGTGGATGTAATTCTCAGCGGCGGCGAGGAATGGTTCCTGCCCAAGGGAGTAAAAGGTCGCCACGCACCGGAGGGTCTCCGTGAGGATGGTTTGAACCTGATCGAACAAGCCCGCTCGCTGGGCTACCATGTGGTTTTTGACCGCACGGAACTCCTGGAGACTCCTGAAAAAACTCGGAAGCTCCTCGGGATTTTTGCCGCGCAGGACACCTTCAACGATGTTTCGGAAGCCCAGATGAAGGCGGAAAAACTCCCGACTTATGTGGAGGGGGCTCCGACTCTCGCCGAGATGACTCAAACCGCGCTGAGGGTTCTTGGGGAGGAGACCTTTCTGCTCGTGGTGGAGGAGGAGGGTTGCGACAATTTCTCAAACTTTAATAACGCCCAAGGCGCTTTGGATGCCCTCAAGCGGGCTGATGACGCCCTCGGCGTGGCGCTCGATTATGTCGATCGGGACAAGGAGACGCTTCTCGTTACGGCTGCGGACAGTTCCGCCGGCGCTATGGATGTGCTTGGGAGTCCGGCCTCGTCCTTGATCAAATACCAGACTCTGGATGCTCGTGATTCGAATGGTGCCCCCTACAGCCTCGCTTCCGATGGTTCCCAATTCCTCTCGCAACCCGATCGTTCGGGAGAGCGGCATCCCTTTGTCATCGTCTGGGGAACAGTCCATGACACCTCGGGCGGGATTCTCGTCCGTGCCGCCGGAAAGAACTCCGAAAAAGTCCGGGGGACCTTCGACAACACCCGAATCTACTCACTCATGCGGGAGACGCTTTTTCATGGCAAGCCCCAGCCATGATTCTGGATTGGCTCAAAAAAACCGGGCGCCGTTTCTGGGAAGTTACCTGGAATGCCTTCGAGATTTTTTTCGAGATCGAAGGGGGGCACCGCGCGGCGTCGTTTGCTTACTACGCCTTGTTTTCGCTCGTGCCGCTGTTTGCGCTGTTGCTCACGATCGGTTCGGCGTTCGTTCGGCCCGACGAGGTGATTTCCACAGTGGAGAAATTCTTCCCCATGGAAGCCGCCCAGCAGGAACTCGTGTGGAAAATGGCAGCGAATTTGCAATCGACTCGAGGGGGTGTCAGCACCGTGGCCATGTTGGTTTTCGTGTGGGGGTCGATGCGTTTTTTCGAAGTGCTGGTCCAAGGAGTGAACCGCGCGTGGCATCGCGTGCTTCTTCCCTGGTGGAAACTTCCGTTCAAAAATCTGGGCATGATGCTCGTGATTGCGAGCGCGCTGGGATTCGGGTTGTTCGCTCCCGCCGTGCTACAAGCGGGCGAACGGACCGTGCGAGTCTTTGATTCGTATCTCGAACAACTCGTGCCTGGAATCCGCTTCGAGGTGCTGGCGTTGGTTTTCTCCGGGAGTCGCTACCTCCTCGCCGGCGGCCTGATGTTTTACGCTCTCTCGGCCCTCTACATGCTCGCGCCCGGTAGTCGGATTTATTTCCGTCAGGTCTGGCTGCCGTCCCTTCTGGTCGCACTGGCACTGCAACTCGGCCAAACCCTCTTCGGCACCTATGTCACGAAATTTGTGAACTACAACGCGATCTACGGCCCAGTCGGCGCGATCATGTTGACCCTCATGTGGGTCTACTTGGCAGGATGGATTATCCTGTTGGGGGGTTGCTACTGCGCTGCGGGGGCAGGCGTTCGCCCAGGAGACGAGACTACTCCATCCACTGCATGAAATTCCAGTTCGCCGAAATCATGGCCGTCACCACCAGAACAGTGGCGATGAATCCAAGAACGGCGGAGAAAGCGGCGGAAATCAGAATCATGCGAATGAGCGGATCTTGCGGGTTGTTGGCGGGTTCGGTCATGCGGGGATAAAAAAGAACGCGGGCGGGATTGTCAATTCACTCGTGGCGAAGTGCCTTCACGGGGTCGAGCTTGGCGGCGAACCAAGCTGGGATCAGCGCCGCCACAGAACAAATCACAAACGCGCTCAGGCAAATGATCGCCACATCCGACGCGACGATCTCGGCGGGGATTTCGCTGAACTGATAGACCGACGCTGGAAAGACCTCCACCCCGAGGGCCCGTGAAAGAAAATGATTCGCCTCGTTTCGGTATTGGGTGAGCGAGATGCCGAGGCCGAGCCCGATGAGTGTGCCAAAAACTCCGACAACCATTCCCTGGGCGAGAAAAACCCCCACGATTTGATTCGTTCGTGCCCCGAGGGCCTTCATCACTCCGATCTCGCGGGTCTTTTGCACCGTCACGGTGATGAGGGTGTTCATGATACCGAAAGCCGCCACCAAAATGATGAACATGAGAATGAAAAACATGACCTGACGCTCCATGCGGATGGCATCGAAAATTTGCTTATTCATATCCATCCAGCTCATCGAATAGGCGGGCGAATCGAGGCGGGAGTTGAGGTCGTTGCGGACCTTGTCGGCGAGGTAGGGATCCTTGGTTTTCACCGCCAGGCCGTGGGCGGCGGGGCCGAGGTTGTAGAGTTCCTGCCCGATATGAAGCGGAACGATCAAAAATTCGCTGTCGTAGAGGTAGCGTCCACTCTCGAAAATCCCCGTCACCTCCAACTCCGTCGGCAGGATGAGTTGCTTCAGGGAGGCGATGTCCTCCGGCTTGCCACCGGTTTTTTCGAGTCGCTCGATTTCGCTCAGGATCTCTTGGAAATTTCCCGGCGAGAAAATCGTGAGCGTTTCGCCCACGGTGACACCCAACTCCCGGGCGAGTTCCGAACCAACGATTGTTTTGCTCCCCTCGAGATCATATTCGCCCTCGATGATAAAGGGGGTGATATCCACAACGCCGCGCTCCTGCTCGGGATCGACGCCCCGGATTTTGGGAGCCAGTCGTCGATTCCCATATTGGGCGATCACCGGTCCCAGCACGAACGGCGCGACGGCCACGACATCGGGGTCCTTTTTCACGCTGGCCGCCGTGTTTTCCCAATCCTCGAGAACCCCGCCGCTGGTCACGACCACATGAGGATCGAAGCCGATGACTTTCCGGCGCAACTCCTGCTCGAACCCCGTCATCACCGAAATTACCAAAATCAAAACCATGATCCCAAGAGTCACGCCGAGAATGGAAATCAGCGTGATGATCGAAAGAAAGGTGCGCTTCGGCTTAAGGTAGCGCATGGCAAGAAACAGGCTGAAATTCTTCGGCATTTCGGGAGTTTTCTACACGCGTCTGCCGAGGCCGGAAACAAATTCCTGCAACCAATTGCTCCAGGGCCAGGAGGGACCTGCTTGTCAGGTCCGGAGCATTGCCCGCAAACACGCCGATTCGGCTCTGACAAGCAGAGCCCTCCTGGCCGTATGAATTCGCCTACCAGATCAGCCTGCGAATCTCTCCCTGCCAAGGCCACTGTTCCGGACTCCTGCGCAGCCCAGCGCGCACCGGGTTCTGTCGCACATATTCCCAGCGATCATCGTAATGTTCACCCCCACGCATTTGCCGGTCCCAATGTCCTCTTTGCCAAATCGGTTGCTCCAGCGGATCAGGCCAATTTCTTGAGGCATGCGCTTTCCATTTTTTCATCCAGAGATCCAAGCCTGGTTCGATGATCTCTCCTGGTGAACAGAAAAATGGATGTGATCGGGCAGGAAAATGTAGCGTCCGACAACCCAACTTTCGTCGGCATTCCAAGCGGACACGACTGCTTTCAGAGAACTAGTCCGGTCCAAAATCCGCTTTCTTTCAAAGGAACAAACCGTCACGAGCAAAACAACTGAATGCGACCGAACTTTGTTGACCTCATGTGGAAAAGGCCGCTGACGCACGGGATACCTGCCTGGCACTTCCGAGTCCATTGGGCCAACGCACCAAAGATTGCGTGAGCCAGCAAGGAATTCGTGCAGGAGGGACCTGCTTGTCAGGTCCGGTTCGATTTTCTCGAACACGCCGATTCGGCGCTGACAAGCAGCGCCCTCCTGGAGCCGTTTTTGGAATGCGCTTGCTCACTTAGGCCTGCGGGCCTAGGAAAACGAGCAGCCTCAATGCGCCATGGACGACTTCGATTTTGAATTGGTGGATAACGAAAAACGGCACCTCTCGAGGCATTCCCTCGCGCGGTTGAAAGCCTTGGCGCCGACTTTTTCAGAGCGTTCCCGCGAGCGTTTGGCTTGTGTCGAGCTGATCGCCGAGCGGGAGCAGGCCTTGGCCCAAGTCGCCGTGAGAGTCGCGGCGCGGCGTTCGATGTGGGCGCTTTTCCTCTCAGTGGTGGCCCTTGTCGTTCCGATTATTCTTTTTGTCGCCTGGACGATGTTTCAGCAAAAGTCCGCCGAGGAACCCCGCTATGAGCGTCCACGCCCCGTCGTGCGCAACATTCCGACTCCGGAGCCAACTCCTGAGCCCGAACCCGAACCGGAAAAGACCCCCGAGCCTCTTCCCTCCTCGCTGGGCGAGTTGCCAGGGCCTACGCTCTGACGGGAGTAAACAGCTCGTGCGCGAGCACGCTCAGGCAGTAGATCGCGGCCGTCTCGGTGCGGAGAATGATGGGACCGAGTGAAATTGGTTGGCAGCCGTGGCTTTTGGCCAAGGCGATTTCCGCCGGAGTAAAATCTCCCTCCGGGCCGACAAATACCGTGACTTCGCGGGGCAGGTGGCCGTGCTGCGAGGAATAGTCGGCGAGGACTTCCTTGAGCGTGCGCGCATCGGGTTGGAGGGATGCGATAAGGAGCAGGGATTTTTTGTCGAGGCGTTCGAGGAATTCCCTGGGAGGAACTGGTGCGGCAATTTCGGGAAGGTGGTTTTGCCCGCACTGCTTGCAAGCCTCGAGCGCGACGGCCTGCCACTTCTCACGCTTCTTGGCGATTTCATCCGCCTCGAGTTGGACAATGGTGCGGTCGGAAAGGAGCGGCACGACGCGTGTGGCACCAAGTTCCACGGCCTTCTGCACGATGAGATCCATGTTTTTTCCCTTGGGCACGGCTTGGGCAAGCGTGATGGCGCAGGGTGGGGGAGGGGTTTTGGCGGGAGCCGAGATTTTCAGGACGACGCGGGAGCCGTTCTTGGAATCGATCAGCGCCGAAGCCTCACGGCCTTGACCATCAAAAACCGTCGCACGGTCGCCGATTTCGAGGCGCAGGACATTCAGGCAGTGGTGGGACTCCGATTCGTCGAGCGTGGCGGATTCCCAGTTTTCAGGAGCGAGATGGAAGCGATGCATATTTTTCGAAAATGTAGTCTTGGAGCGCGGCGTGCCAGTGACGCGGGGTGATTCCCGTGGCGACCGCGAGCTTGGAGGTGGAAAGGATGGAAAAAACAGGGCGCGGCGCAATGAATTGTTTCATCTGCGAGAGGGGAACGCCTCCGACCTTCGTAGTCTTCAAGGCCAGACCCGCCTCGGCGGCGAATTCGAGGGCTTTCTCGCCATACTCCCGCCACGAGCAGGAACCCGCGTTGCAGGCGTGGTAGAGGCCGCCTGGCAGGGGCTGAGCAAGAAATGGCTCGAGCCAATGGGCGACATCCGGCGCGTAGGTTGGAGCGGAAAATTTGTCATCCACCGCTTCCACATGGTCGTTTTCGAGCGCGTGCTGAATGATCATATCCACAAACGAAGGCTTCGCCGGGCCGAAGACCCACGACACGCGCACGACGAGGTGCGCTGGCGAATCGGCGAGAACGAGGTTTTCGCCGTCGAGTTTGGTTTGGCCATACCACCCACCGGGATTCGCCGGATCGGCCTCCGTGTAGGAAGCCTCTTTTTTGCCGTCGAAGACATAGTCTGTGCTGAAGTGAATGAATCGCGCGCCGCGCCGGGAGGCCGATTCCGCCATGAGCTGTGGGGCCAGCGCGTTGACCGTTTGTGCTTCCTCCCGGGCGCTTTCGCAGCCATCCACATTCGTCGCTCCAGAGCCATTCACCAAAACATCAAACTCGACTCCGGCGAGTTGTGTTCGGAGTTTTTCGAGATTCGAGACATCGGCCTCCGCGCGGCCCCAGCAAACGACCGTGTGGTTTCGCGACCAGCATTCCGCGAGCGACGCGGCCAAGCGACCCTGGCCGCCGAGGATCAGGATTTTTTTCGAGGACATGGAAAAAAGATTAAGCGTGCGGATTCGGCGCGCACAGCCGGAAAAATTTTCCAACGCGTCCTGTATGGCGTATCAACTTCGCTTTCCATGATGACCGTCCTCGAAGTCTTGAACGCCGCGACCTCCTATCTCCAAAAGCAAGGCGTCGAGAGCCCGAGGCTGAATGCCGAGCATTTGCTGGCGCATTCGCTCGGAATGCCGAGGAGAATGGATCTCTACCTCGCCTTCGACCGTCCGCTTGGCGAAAAGGACCGTGCCCCGCTACGCGATCTCGTGAAGAGGCGCTCGGAGGGCGTGCCGCTTCAGCACTTGCTCGGCACGGTGGAATTCCTCGGCCGCGAGTTTCTTTGCGACGCCCGGGGATTGATCCCCCGACCCGAAACCGAGGAATTGGTCGAGTTGGTTTTGAAAGCCGCGACCTCCGCGATGTCATTTCTCGATGTCGGCACCGGCAGCGGAGCGATTGCGCTTTCTCTGGCTTTGGAAAAACCCGAAGCCCGCGTCACCGCATGCGACTTTTCACCCCAAGCGCTGGCCTTGGCTGCGGAAAACTGCGCCCGGCATGGACTCGAGGAGCGCGTCGGGTTGATCGAATCCGACCTGCTCGCGTCGGTGGAGGGTTCGTTCGATGTGGTGGTCGCTAATCTCCCCTACATCCCGACGGCTGAAATCTCCGGACTTTCCAGGGAGGTTTTGCAGGATCCCCTCTCCGCGTTGGATGGCGGTGATGACGGTCTGAGATTGATCGAGCGTTTGGCGGACCAACTTCCCAAGCATCTTTCTCCGGGAGGCCTCCTTGCCCTTGAAATTGGCCACGACCAATCTGACAAAGTCCTCTCCATGCTAAAAGACCGGGGATTTCAAGAGGTCCTCGCCCATGCCGACCATCAAGGTTGCAACCGCTTCGTCACCGCACGGAAATAAACCTCGGCTCTCGACCAGATTTGGAGGGACGACCTCCGTGTCGTCCGCAAGTTCAACCTTCTAGACGCAGGAGTAGGCGCTGACGGAGCAACGCCCTCCATTTGGCTTACGAGTGGCGCTGCTGCGCGGTTTTAGAACAGCAGTGTGGCAGGGGATTCGAGGCTCTTGCGGATTTCCGCGAGGAACTGGGCGCCCAGCGCGCCATCCACGACGCGGTGGTCGCCGCTGAGGGCGATGGACATCCGCTGGCCGGCGATGATTTGGTCATTTGGGCCGACGACGGGCTTTTTCACGATGGCTCCGACGGCAAGAATCGCTGCCTGTGGTGGGTTGACGATGGCGTAGAAGCTATCGACTCCGTAGGCGCCGAGGTTCGAGACGGTGACGGTTCCTCCGGCGTATTCCTCGGGCTTGATTTTCTTGTTTCGCGCGCGGACGGCGAGGTCCTTCACGGCGGCACTGATTTCGCGGAGCGAGAGTTTGTCGGCCTTGCGAACGACGGGAGTGATGAGACCGTCCTCGACCGCAATGGCGACCGAGAGATTCACATCGGCGTATTCCACCACGGAGTCACCCGCGAAGGCGGCATTGACTTTCGGGTGTAGTGCGGCGGCGCGGGCGGTGGCAAGAAGCACAAAATCATTCACCGTGATCTTCGGTGAACCGGCTGCCTCGGCGGCGGCGTTGATTTCCTTGCGGAGCTTCGAGAGCGGGGCGGCATCCACCTCCATCGTGAGATAGAAATGCGGAATCTGGGTTTTGCTGATCAGGAGACGCTCGGCGATCGTGCGGCGCATGCCCGTGAGCGGGATTTTTTTGTCAGCATCGGAGCAGGGGACATCGATCTTGGGAGCGGGAGCCGCAGCCTGAGCGCCACGCGGGGCGGCGGGGGCCGAGTCGAGATCCGCAACAACGATTCGTCCGCCAGGGCCAGAGCCTTGAAGACGGGAGAGGTCGATGCCTCGCTCTTGGGCGATTTTTTTGGCGAGAGGGGAGGCTTTCACGCGAGCGCCGTCAGCAGACGGGCGGGGCTTCGGACGGGGAGTGGCCGGAGCGCCGGAGGAAATGGCGGTTGCGGCAGGCGCGGGGGCAGGAGCCGCTGCTGGCGCGCTCGGAGCCTTGGCGGCTACGGGGAGCTTTTGGGACTCGGTGGACCCTCCGTCGAGAGTGGCGATCGGGTCGCCGACCTTCACCACGCCGCCCTCGGGAATGAGGATGTCGGTGAGCACGCCGTCATCAAAAGCTTCCATTTCCATGGTGGCTTTGTCGGTTTCGACATCGGCGATGACATCTCCGATGGAGATTTTGTCGCCGGTTTTTTTGTGCCATTTGACGAGTGTGCCCTCGAGCATCGTGTCGCTCAATTTAGGCATGGTAATCTGAATCATAAGAAATCGGGTGTAGCGGGGTGTCGGGTCAGAGGATTTGCAGGGTCTTGGCGATGATGCGCTGGGCCGTGGGAAGTTGGATCGGCTCGAGCGCGGGGGAGTAAATGGCCGGGGCGTCGAGGGCACAGACGCGTTGGACGGGGGCGTCGAGTTCATCGAAGCATTGCTCCATGATCATGGAGGAAATCTGCGCGGAGACGCCGCAGAAAGGCTTGTTCTCGTCCACCAGCACGGCGCGGTGGGTTTTGCAGACGGTCTTCATGATCGCCTCTTCGTCCAGCGGACGGATCGAGCGGAGGTCGAGGACTTCGGCGTTGATGCCATGTTCGGCAGCGAGGATTTCGGCAGCCTTGAGCGCGGTGATGACGGCGCGGCCGTGGGCGATGAGGGAGACATCGGTGCCCTCGCGCTTGATGTCGGCGACACCGAGCGGGATCGTGTATTCCTCCTCGGGAACCTCCCAACTTTCGCCGTAGAGCAGGGTGTTTTCCATGACGCAGACGGGGTCGTTGTCGCGGATGGCGGTTTTCATGAGGCCCTTGGCGTCATAGGCGGTGGCGGGGCAGACGACTTTGAGGCCGGGCGTGTTCGCGATGAAATTCTCGGGCGTGTGCGAGTGGGTGGCGCCAACATTCGTGCCGCCATTGGCTGGGCCGCGGATGACGATCGGGCAGTTGATGAGGCCGCCGCTCATGTAGCGGACCTGACCGGCATTGTTGATGATCTGGTCCCAGGCGACATAGGCGAAGCTCCAGAACATGAGTTCCATGACAGGGCGGATGCCGAGCATCGAGGCGCCGATGCCCATGCCGATGAAGCCGGCCTCGCTGATCGGGGTGTCCACGACGCGTTTGTCGCCAAAGCGCTCCCAGAGGCCTTCGGTGACTTTGTAGGCTCCGTTGTAGCGGGCGACTTCCTCGCCCAAGAGGACGACATTTTCGTCGCGCATGATTTCCTCGGCGAGGGCGTCATTCAGGGCTTTGCGGTAGGTGATGAGTGGCATGGGTGTGCTCTTTGGATTGAAAAAATGTATTGGCGCCGTGGTGGAATCCGACGGGCACCTTTGTGGAATCTAGTCGCCGAAGAAGTGGCGACCGGTGTTGCCGGCTTCGGTTTGGTTATCCACTTCCCAGTAGACATCCTCGAAAATCGATTCGGGTGAGGGATTTTCGCTGGCGAGGGCAAATTCGGCGGAGGCGTTGGCCTCAAGTTTGATCTCGTCATCCATCGCATCCATCGCGGCGTCGGTCGTCACGCCTTCCTCGAGGAGGCGTTTTTTCCAAAGTCGGATCGGGTCGTGGTGGGTCTTGTAGCGCTCGATCTCATCAGCGGCGCGGTATTTTTTCGCATTCGCGTCGGCAACCGAGTGGCCGTAGTAGCGGTAGGTATCAATCTCAAGAACGGTCGGGAGCGATTGCTCGTGGGCGCGGCGCATGGCGTTCGCAGTCTTGGCGCGGACTTCGTAGAGGTCCTCGCCATTGGCGATGTCCCACACGATCCCGTATCCATCAGCACGCTCGGCGAGGCAATTTCTCATCGCCGAGGAGCGATCGAGGGTGGTGCCCATCGAGTATTTATTATTCTCAATAATGTAAACGACGGGGAGTTTCCAAAGGGCGGCGAGGTTGAGCGATTCGTGGTAAGCGCCTTGGTTCACGGCGCCGTCGCCCATGAAGCAGAGCGCGCAGCCTTTGAGGCCATGGTATTTGAGGCCGTAGGCGAGTCCGAGACCGAGCGGGGTCTGGCCGCCGACGATTCCGTGGCCACCCCAGTAATTTTTGTCGGGTGCGAAAAAGTGCATCGAGCCGCCCTTGCCGCGCGAGCAACCGGTGGCTTTGCCGAGGAGTTCGGCCATGCATTCATTCATTCCCATGCCGACGGCGAGGGCGTGGCCGTGGTCGCGGTAGGCCGTGATGACATGGTCGTTTTTCCCAAGAAGGGAAACCGTTCCGACCGCCACCGCCTCTTGGCCGATGTAGAGGTGCAGGAAGCCGCCCATAGCTCCTTGGTTGTAGTATTTCAACGAGACCTGCTCGAAGCGCCGGATACGAAGCATTTGCCGGAGGATCCCCATTTTTTCATCCGGGGTGAGGTTGGCATTGACTTCGGCTTTGGAGAAATCCACCGGATCCACGGCAACTTCGTCTTCGGTAGGGCTGGGCATGGTTCGTGAAGTATTGGGCATCGTTTTGAGAATTTCTATCGGGCTGACCTATTGAAAAACGCGGGCAATTTCTTTCAGTTGCCACGGCTTTGGCAATTCCCAAATCACCACGAGCGAAAAATAGTCGTCACCGGGTAACAAAATCGGGCGTCACTCGGGGATTTTTTCGATTGGGTGATAGAGGGGTTTGCCCCAAGATCGTGCAATGAAAAGGGTGCTTTTCGTGCAGCATGGGGATGTAGACAAGCCCGGCCTTCTCGCCGAGGTGCTCGAGGAATGTGGGATCGCGTGTGAGGTTTTTCACGCTTGGCAGGGTGGGGGATTTCCGAGATTGGACGACTACGGGGGATTGGCTCTCGGTGGGGGCGGGCAGAGTGCGTGGGAAGTTGTGGCTTTCCCGTATTTGGAGACGGAATGCGGCTTGGTGCGTGACGCCATGCAGCGAGGCATCCCGGTGCTGGGGCTGTGCCTCGGAGCGCAATTGATCGCTCGGGCGCTGGGAGCGGAAGTCCGCCGAGCCGAGTCGAAAGAGATCGGTTTTTTCCCTGTGTCACTGAACGCCACGGGCTGTTTGAACCCATTGGTCAACGCGCTACCGAGTGTTTTTCCAGCGACGCATTGGCATGGCGATGTTTTTGAAATTCCAAAGAACGGCGAATGCCTCGGCTCCTCCGCGATGACTCCGCACCAAATTCTCCGATGCGGCCCGCGATGCATCGGGTTTCAATTCCATCTCGAAATGACACCCGCGCTTTTCGAAGAATTGGTTTGGGACTCGGTGGATTTTTTTCGCGACGCCGGTCTTTCGCCTGAGGCCTTGATTCACGAAGCCCGCGAGGTTTTGCCGAGGGTGGAGGCACCGGCTCGAGAGGTTTTCCGGAGATGGGCCTCTTTGATCTCTTGATCGCCTAAAAAAATTCCCGTCCCCAATCTTGACATCGCGGCATCGAACTTTAATCTCCGCACCCCGCCTGACAACGGCACACAAATTCTATGGCATTTACTGAAGTTATTCTCACCGCGAACATTTCTTCCCTCGGCGCCGAAGCCGATATCGTGAAAGTGCGTCGCGGATACGCTCGCAACTTCCTCCTTCCTAACGGCAAGGCTCTCGAAATTAATTCCGGCTCATTGCGTCAAATCAATCACCTCAAAGCCAAGCGTGCCGAGCGCGAAGCCCGCGAGGTGACTGCCGCCGACGAACTCGCTTCGAAGATCAATAAGCTCTCGCTCGTTTTCACGCTCGACGCCGGCGAGACCGGCAAGGCGTTTGGCTCCGTCACGGCGAAGGACATCCACGACCGCATCGTGGCCGACCTCAAGCTCGAAGACCTTCCCAAGCACGCCGTGGTCCTTGAAAAAGCGATCAAGGAAAGCGGAGAGCACACCGTGGCCGTCAAACTCCACGCGGATGTGAGCGCCAAGCTCAAACTCACCGTCAAAATCAACGCCCCGGCACCTACCGAGCGACATGCCGACTCCGATGGAGACGCCGTTCGCAAGCCTCGCCGCAGGACCTCCACTTCGGAATAACTGCTGTTTTTCAAGCCACCGGTCCGCCTTGTGCGGACCGGTGGTTTTCTTGTTTTAACTCCCGAAGTCCCCTCCATTTTTCCTCAGAAACACTCACACGCCAGACATGTCCAACGCCAATGAATCCTCAGGCTCTGTGACGCCTTCCAGCAATGGCGGCCACGATGCCAAGGGCCGAAAGAAAAAACCGGACTACCAACAGCGGGGCGCTGCCTATTTGCCGGACGCGCACCGTCCCCTGCCGCAAAGCCTCGATGCCGAAAAGGGACTCCTCGGCTCGATCCTCCATTCCGCCGGTGTGCTCGATGATTGCATCGCGCAAATGGAACCGCGCCATTTCCACCTGCCTGCGCACCAGAAGATTTTCGAAATCCTCGTAGAAATGCGGAATTCCGGGCGGCCGATCGATCTCATCTCGCTCACCCAAATCCTCGAAGATCGGCGGATGCTCGACGAAGTCGGTGGCACCGGTGCCGTCACCGATCTTTTCACATTCGTCCCCACGGCGGTGAATGCGGATTACTACCGCGAGATCATTCACGAAAAATTCCTGCTCCGCCAAATCATCGGCACCTGCACGGAGTATGTCGCCCGAGCCCATGAGGAGCAGGGGGACATCAAAATCCTGCTCGATGAGGTCGAGGCCCGCGTGCTCGCGATCGGGGAGGAACGCCAGAAATCGAGCCTTCCGACGATGAAGGAAATGGTTAACGAAGCGATCGTGGGGATCGAAAAGCTTGTTACTTCGCGAGGCAGCATCACGGGGCTTTCCACCGGATTCCACGAACTCGATCGAATGACCAACGGCCTGCACGAAGGCGAAATGTTTGTCATCGCCGCCCGCCCCTCGATGGGCAAAACCGCCCTTGCGATGAACATCGCCGAGCATGTCGCGCTCGATGGCGATAAGCCCGTTGCCGTGTTCAGCTTGGAAATGAGCGCGCAGCAACTCGTGCAGCGTCTCCTCTGCTCGCGGGCCCGAGTGAACTCCAAGAATCTCCGCGACGGCTTCATCGGAAAAAATGACCTCAACAGCATCAGCTCGAACGCTGCCATTCTCGCCAAGGCGAAAATCTTCGTCGATGACACGCCCGGGCTCAGCATTCTGGAGCTTCGCGCCAAGGCCCGCCGCCTTCACAACCGCGAAAAAATCCAACTTGTCGTCATCGATTACCTCCAGCTCCTGCGATCAAATTCCCGCCGCGCCCAAGACAATCGCCAGATTGAAATTCAGGAAATTTCCTACGGCATCAAAGCACTCGCCAAGGAACTCAAAATTCCCGTGATCGTCCTTGCCCAGCTGAACCGAAATCCTGAGCAGCGCACGGGCTCCAGCGCCGGTCGGCCCCGCTTGAGCGACCTCCGCGAGTCGGGAACCATCGAGCAAGATGCCGATGTGGTCGGGTTGCTCGTTCGCGAAAAATATTATGCCGAAGATGAGGAGGCGAAAAAGGAAGCCGCCGGTAAGGCGACCCTGATCATCGCCAAACAGCGTAACGGCCCGACCGGCGATGTTTCGCTGACATTCCTCGAGGAATTTACCCGTTTCGAGGATCGCGCCGACGAGAAGCGCGAGCAGTAAGCAAGCCGCTTGGAGCAGGTTTCCAAGCCGCCCGACGGGATTTACATGAACAACTGCTCGCGGATTTTACTCAGCTCCGCTTGTTCCGACATCGTCTGAGTCAGATTGCGGATCCTGCGCCCCAGCGTGCCAGCCAAGCCCATCAGCAAGGTCGAACCCGCCGCTGGGCTGTCTTGTATGAATTTTTCGAGATCGGCACGGGGAATCACCCAATATTGCGATGGCTTCACAGTCACAACGGAGCAAATGGCATTGGAAGGATCAAAAAGATCCACCTCGCCGACCCACTCACCCGCGCCCATCATGCCGAGAAGAATGTCGGTGTCCCCATCCGAGCGCCGGGCATGGAAAAGCCCGTCGGTAATGAAAAATAATTTCCCGTGGGGTTTTCCCTGCTCGATCAAAACGGCCCCGGGTTTGACTTCATGAAAACTCCCGTAGGAACTCAAGGTGATCCGATCCTCTTTTGACAGATTGGCGATTAGTCCCACGGGTGGAAGTTGTGGAGATTTCGGCGACATGGAATCCCTCTAAAGCGGAATTGATCCCATTCTGCAAACTGATTTCCACGCGGTGATCTTCAAATAGTTGTCCGAAGCGCGGACAGTGTGGAAAGATCGATCCATGTTACCGAATTTCGTGCTCGTCGGCTTCATGGGCTGCGGCAAGACCACGGTGGGACGCCGCCTCGCGTCCATGACCGGCCATCGCTTCGTCGATGCCGACGAGTTGATCGTGAAAGATCAGAAGAAAAGCATTTCCGCCATTTTTGCGGAAAAGGGCGAGGAGGGTTTTCGTGAGATTGAGGAGCGTGTCATCGCGGATTTGGTGGGGGTGGCAGGCATCATTCTCTCCACTGGCGGTGGCGCCATTCTTCGAGAGGCCAATCGCATTTCTCTCAAAAAGATCGGCATCATCATCTGGCTCGATGCGGAGCCCGAGGTGTTATTTGAGCGAGCCATGCGAAGCGGACGCCGCCCATTGCTCCAAAATGAAAACCCGCGCCAAGTCTTCGATGCGCTCTTGGAGTCCCGCCGACCCATCTACGAATCCACGGCCGATCTGCGCTTCGACTCCACCGGCATCGATCATGACGAGGTGTCCCGGAAGGTTCTCGACCTGGCCATGCGCCAATATCGAGAGCCCTGATTTTTTTAAAACTCCGCCTGTCCATGGAGGACTTGGGCTGGGGTTTTGCCCAGGTTGCGGAGGGTTTGGATTTCGAGTCCGCCCGTGCGTTTGGCCAGGCGGTTTCCTTGGGCATCGCATACGAGCGCGCAGTGGAACCACTCGGGCGGCTTCGCGCCGAGGGCTTGATGCAGGAGGATTTGGCGCGCGGTGGAGGTGAGGAGATCGGCGCCCCGGACGACTTCGGTGATTCCGGTAAGGATGTCGTCCACCACAACCGCGAGTTCGTAGGCCGGGATGTCGTCGCGGTTCCAAATCAGAAAGTCGCCAAAGTCCCTGCCCGCGAGTTTTTCGACGGCACCGAAATTTCCATCCTGAAATGAAATGAACTCCCCGTCAGGCACACGAAACCGCCAATTCATGCCGGTCGGGGAGGCGAAGGATTTTGCTTCCTCCGGATCGCGACGCCAATGGCTCGGGAAAATCGGTTCCTCGGAATGTGGGGCGAGGGTGGAGATTTCCTTTCGCGAACGATGACAGGGGTAAAGGAACCCCATATCGCGGAGGCGCTCCCAGGCTTTCAGATAATGGCAACGCCGTTGACTTTGAAAAACCGGCTCCCCGTCCCAATCCAGGCCCAGCCATTTCAAGTCCTCCATGGCGGCGGTGGTGAATTCGGGTTGGCATCGTTGGGGGTCGAGGTCCTCGATTCGAAGAAGGATTTCGCCTCCGGCGTCGCGAGCGCGGCGGTGAGCCGTCGAGAAGGTGGCGGCATGGCCGATGTGGAGAAGTCCTGTCGGGGTGGGAGCGATTCGGCCTCGGTAGTTCATCGCGTGGGGAGGGGTGGGAAAGAATTTATTAAAATCTCCTTGGAAAGCTTCTGCAAAATAGCAACCTGCGAAAAAGGATGTTGTCCGATATCACTACGAAAATCATCCGCTCCCGGAAAGAGGCTTTCGATTTGGAGGAGGACTTCTCCGAGCTCTACGCGGCTTTGCCGTCCCCGAATGTCTATTTTTCGCCCGAGTGGGTTTACACATGGCTCTCGACACTGGGCCGGAGGCACGAGGTGTTTTTTGTGATCGCGATCAAGGACGGTCATCTTGCCGGTGTGTGGCCATTTTTTGAATACCCGCTTCCGGCTTTTGGCAAGGCCTTGCTTCCAGCGGCTTCGCAGGCGGCCGATCTGTTCGACCCCGTGGCGATCACCGAGGCTCGGGAACCGTTGGTGCGTGCGCTGATGGAGGGGCTGGGGGAGTTCAACTTCGCTTGGCTGCCATTGCTCACAAGGAATTTTGCCGAGGAAGTCCTGGAGCCTGTCATGAAGGTTCAGCGCCACCCGCATCTCCTGCGGCAGCGCACGCCAAGATTTCTGGTCGATTTGGATCGTTTCACGGATTTCACATCCTACACGGCCACGGTTTTCGGTCCCAAGACGCGCCAAAACCTCCGGCGCAAAGCTCGTAAACTTTCCGAGATCGGTGAAGTGGAAATGCGAACCCTCGACACGGCCCAAGAGATCGCGCCTTGGATTCCCAAGATGGTTGAGCTGGAGAAGGGGAGTTGGAAGTGGCAGGAGCGGGCCGGGATTTTCCAACTCGCGGAGATGCGGGGCTTCTATCAAATCCTGCTCGAAAACCTCGCGAAAAGCCGCCGGGTGCGGGTTTCCATCCTCACGGTGGATGGTCGATTGGTGGCTCACGAGATCGGTTTTCTGGGAATGGATTCGTATTGCATGCACAGCACGGTTTTCGACCCCGAGTTTTCGGCGAACAGCCCCGGGCGGTTGCTCATGCTTTTCTCGATCCAGAAGTGCATTGAAGAGAACCGGCGGATTTACGATTTCCTTCAAAACGACGCCGAATTCAAACGCCAGATGTCCACCAGCGAATCGCGCCTCTGGGATTGGATCATTCTCCCGAATTCCCTCCGTGGCCGCCTCTGGAAGCAACTCATCCGAGCGGTGCAATTGTGGAGGGATTGGCGCTACAACCCCACGCGCCGCGAAGGTTCTCTGGAGAGGGAGACGATGGCGGCCGCCGCTGCGGAGAATGCCAAAGAGTGAGCGGAAAACCTGAGGCCGTTCAGCGGCCGTAGCGTTCGGACCAAAGGCGGCGGAATTCGCGCATGTGGTCCACCACGCGATTGCGGATCGAAAAAACCAAACGCCGCCCGTGGTTGGCGCGACGGCGGTCGAGCGTTCCGGAGTCGGCGAGGTTTTGGGCGGCTTCAAGGGCATCGTTCGCTGCTTTCAAGGCACGCTTGAGGTAGGCGATGGTCATTCCGATTTCTGTCTCGTCTTGTCCGCACAGAGCGGCGGCAAGTTTGGCTCCGCAGATGGCGGATCGGGTGGCAAAGCGGACGGCTTCCGGGTGCTCCCTCAAGTCCTCACGCGCATCGAAAAGTCGATTGATCCATTTGTGCAGACGAAGGGTGTCGGCGTAGACGGGAGATTGGGTGAATTCCTCGAACTCGTCGTCTCCGTCGTCCTCTTCGTTCTCGAGGACGAATTCGGGTGCTTCCTGGTCATCTTCCACATCGTCTACCGAGGCCTCGTAAATGCTCCACCCCATTTCCTCGGCGATGATCTCGTCGCGGTTCGGGTGGTCCATGTAGGTCTCGAGGAGGCGAAAGTATTTTTCGGTGTTTCGGTCCTGTTCCTGAAGGAAGCGCTCCCACACATACTCGTCCCAAACTTCCTCGGGCTGAAAATCGTCGTCTTTGTCCGACATGCAAGAACCGCTAATTCAAGACCGATCCCTGCGCAAAGGATTTTTCCACTTGAAGGCGGAGTTGTCCGCAAGCGGCAGCGATGTCGTGACCCTTCTCGCGGCGCAGTGTGGCCTCGGCGCCGGCGTTTCGGAGGATGCCGAGAAACTGATCCTGGCGCGGTTCGTCGGGTCGATCCCACTCGAGGCCCTCGACGGTGTTGTAGGGAATGAGGTTGACCTTGGCATTCACACGCCGCGCCTGTTGGGCGAGAAGACGGGCTTGATCGGGCGAGTCGTTGATGTCGCGGATCAGGATGTATTCAAAAGTGAGCCGCTGTTTTTTGATGCCGACATATTCCTCGCAGGCGGAGAGGAGTTCCTCGATCGGGTATTTTTTATTCACCGGCATGATGCGGCCTCGGACCTCATCCGTGGCGCCATGGAAGGAAATCGCAAGACGCACTTGGAGGGGTTGGGCGGCGAGGTCGCGGATGCGTGGGGCGAGGCCGGAGGTTGAAACCGTCATGTGCCGTGCTCCAATACCAACTCCCCACGGGGCGTTGAGGACGGAGATCGCGCGAAGGAGGTTGTCGTAGTTGGCCATCGGCTCTCCCATGCCCATGAAGACGATGTTGTTGATCTTCTCGCCGCTCTCGGCCTCGACTTGCAGGAACTGGTCCACAATCTCGGCGGCGGTGAGGTTTCGTTTCCAACCATCAAGTCCGCTGGCGCAAAATTTGCATCCGTAGGCGCAACCGACCTGACTGGAGATGCAAATCGTGCGGCGGTCCGAGGCTTCGCCGTAAAGAGCCGGTGAGGCGGGGATCAGGACGCTTTCGATGAGTTGGCCGTCGGCGAGTCGAAACAGAAATTTGCGAGTGGTGTCCTTCGAGCCGGTTTCGCGGATTTTTTCGAGGCGCCGGGTTGGAAAATCGTCGGCGAGGTTTTGGCGAATGCTGGCGGGAAGGTTCGACATGTCACTCCAGTCGCGCACGCGGCGACGGAAAAGCCAGTCGAGCACTTGGCCGGCGCGATAGGTGGGCTGGCCCAACTCCTGCATGCGGGCCTCCCATTCGGATTTGGTGAGCGATAGGGCGTCCATAAAAACTACTCCCGGCGGGACCATCGGTCGCGATCGGCGTAAAGGATGCATTCGCCATCGATCGGCAGCGGAGTGAAAAAGGGAAGGGCGAATTGGAGAGGATCTGGCGGGGGACGCTGGATGAGCAGCACCCAATCATCATAGGGGCCTTTGTAGATCTCGGAGAAGAGTCGTCGATTCCCAGTGACCGGGGTGAGGTAAATGCCGGAAATGGATTCGCCGAGGAGGCGGAAGTCACTGATGTGGGTAAAATCCTTCATCGTCTTTGGGAGGAGGATTGAGTGGCGATTCGCATACCAAGCCACGGCCCAAGGCATGTCGGAGGCGATGATTTCGTTTTGTTCAAACCACTCGCCCAAGATCGCTATGAATGGAGGCACATACGGTGGCCACTGGATCGCGGCTGCAGGCTTGGAAACGAGGCGCGAGACGAGCGGGAGAGCCGAGATCAGAATCAAAAAAATCAGGAACGCGGAGCGAAGGGATGGGGTGGAAATTCCAAGGCGGCTCCAAAGTTCGAGGACGAATGCGAGTCCGAAGAATATAAAAACGGGCAGGAAGAGGACATGGAGTTGGTTTGAGTGGATCGGGCCATCGACTCCGCAGAGGGCCATGCCGAGCCACGCGCCAAACCACATGAGCAGAACGGCGCGGCGGAAAAGCTCGGTGGATGGGGGTTGGAATTTGTGAAGGAGGGATGCAAAAAACATGAGCGCCAGCAGATTCATCCCGAGGAATGCGAGGATTTGGCCCGTGTGGATTCCGAGGGCGTTGGTAAGGCGGTTGAGGGTGCGTGTGGCGTTGAAAGTCGGCGCATCCGTCAGCGAGCGGAGATAGCCGGATTCTGATTCCAGGGCAGGTGCCAGCAATTCGTAGCCGGCGATGCCGAGAGGGTTGCCACAGACCTCCTGATTACGCCACAGCCAAGGGGCGACGACGATCAGAGCGCCGGCTAACGCGGCAAGGACGGCGATCCCGCGTGGCCGAAAAACCATGCCCGCAAAAACCAGCCAGCTTAGAAAAATCCAAGTCGCCGCGCCGTGGGTAAGAATCAGAAGGCCAAATAGGAGCCCCGTCGTCAAAGCACACGCCGCAACCGCTCGGCGATCGGAATGTTTTTCCAAAGCCCGGAGGGTCGTCCAGCACACGCCGGAAAAAATCAGCAACATCAACATTTGCGGCAGGCCCGAGAGAGAAAACTCCCAAAAGAGATCGGTGAGCAGAATCATCGTGCTGCCGAGCGCGGCGAGTTTGGGATCGAAAAGCCGCCGCGCGATGAGGAACCAGACTCCCACGGAAACGAGAAAGAAGAGGATTGCGGTGCCGGCGATCATCCGGTCGGCGATGTAAACGACATCGAGCGGGCCGAGTTTCCAGGAGGATTGAACGATTTTCAGCGGCAAGGCGTTGGCCAGGGGATTGAGGGGGGACTGGAAGAAATCCGGGAAGTTGTCGGTTGGGATCGGTTTCCCTGCCTGTTCGAGTTGGCGGATGGCGAATGGGCGGAGGTAATTGGTGGAAAACCCTAGGCCGGCGGCGAGGGCGCGGGCGATCTGGGCCTGATCCATGGCGGTCGGAGAGGAGAGGCCGCGGAATTGGACGAAGAGATAGAGGCAGGCCAAGGTCGCTACGAAGGCGGCGACAGCGCCCCAGCGGACCAGCGGCAGGGTGGGGATTTTCGAGAGATTTGCCCCCCAGGAGCGCAGCCGTTCGGATCGTCTTGGTTTTTCTGGCTCGGGAGTTGGCGCTGGCTCGGGAGAGGCTTCGGGAGTGGTTTCGGAAATTGGCTCCGGTGGAGTCTCGATAGCCGCGGCGGCGGGCTTTCGGCCTCGTTTTTTGACTGTCGGCGTCGGGAGGGGGTTCTCTGGTTCGGTTGTTTTTTGGGCGCGAGGTTTCTTGGGTGTTTCGTCAGGTGACTTGGCCTTGGGGGGGCGTCCTCTTTTTTTGGGTGGGGCCGGAGTTTCGGCGATTTCCTCGTTGTTTGGAGATTCCGACATTCGATTTACCTAGGGGACTTTTTAAAGATGTTCAATTCCTTGAGGCGCCGGTGGAGGGTTCGGCGGCTGATGCCGAGTTTTATGGCGGCCTCGCTACGGTTGCCACGGCACTCCTCGAGGGCGCGAAGGATGAGCGAGGTTTCGGTATCGTGAAGATTCCATTCCCGGCCGGGGGCGGTTTTTTCCAGAGCGGGGAGGGGGCGCGGGGCTCGAAGGGTAGCCGGGAGGTCCTTCGGCGTGATTTTAGGGCCGGTGGCCATGACGACGCCATGCTCGATCGTGGTGCGGAGTTCGCGGACATTGCCGGGCCAGTCGTAGTCGAGGATGTGCTGCATGGATTCCGGCGAGAGTTCGCGGTGGGGTTTGCCATTTTCCAGGGCACAATCCTTGAGGAACGATTCGGCCAAAAGGGGAATGTCGATTTTTCGGTCCCGAAGCGGCGGCATGGTGACGGGCACGACATGGAGACGGAAAAAGAGGTCGTCACGGAATTTGCCCTCCGCGACGAGTTTGGAGAGGTCCTTATTCGTCGCGGCAATCAAGCGCACATCGGCGGTGAGCGTTTCGCTGCCGCCCACCCGCTCGAAGGTTCTCTCGCCGAGGACGCGGAGGATTTTGACCTGGGTGGTGAGATCGATCTCGCCGATTTCATCGAGAAAGAGCGTGCCACCCTTGGCTTGCTCAAAGCGGCCGATGCGTCGCTCGAACGCGCCGGTGAACGCACCTTTTTCGTGGCCGAAGAGTTCGCTGGCGAGCAGCTCCGGGGTGAGCGATGCGCAGTGGACGGCGAGGAATTTCCGCTTCGCCCGGGGGCTGAGGTGGTGGATGGCATGGGCGGCGAGTTCCTTGCCGGTGCCGCTCTCGCCCTGGATCAGAACGGTCGCCCGGGATGGGGCGACTTGTTTGATTGTTTCAAAAACCTCCACCATCGCAGTCGAGCGGCCGATCATTCCCTCGAGGGTGATTTGGCGCTCGACCTTGGTGCGGAGTTCCTTGTTTTCCCGGGAGGTGTTGCGCTCGCGGATGGCCCGCTTGATGAGAATTTCCAGCCGATCGATATTCACCGGCTTGGTGACAAAATCATACACCCCGCGCTTCATCGCCTCCACAGCGGTATCCACCGAGCCGTAGGCGGTCATCATGATGCAAATCGGTGCATTCGGGCGGCGTGAGATTTCTTCCACCAGTTCCATCCCATTTCTGGCACCGAGTTGGAGGTCGGTGAGGACCAAATCCGCGCGGATGCTCTCGAGGGTCTTCAGGGCGCCATCGACATCCGGTGCGACATAGACCTCGAACTCACCCTCCAGCGCATTGCGCAGCCCGTCGCGGGTGTTTTTTTCATCATCAACAATCAGCAGCGTGGGTGACATTTTGTCTCTTCATCCGGCACACGAGGGCCGGGAAATGGAAAAGCGGTTAGTAATCGAGCGAAACGGGTTCCGGCGGAATGTAGGTGCCGGGAAGCTGTTCGCAAATGCGCAATTTCGAGTTCCACTGCCCGCCAGACTCCACGCATTTGTTGATTTTCAGAAAATCTGGATCAAAGCCATGGATCGCAAACAGGGATAAATAGAAGCCACCGATGAGCAAAACGACGGTTCCCAGGAGCATAAGCATAGGCTTGAGCGGAAACAGTTCGCTCAAGTTTTCCAAGGTATTAGAACGAGGAAAACCGTCCTTGTTAGGATCGGGGGGCTTCATCACCGAATTACTTAACACCTTTCCCGAGGTCGGGCAATGGTTTCGATACGAGCGCATGAATAATTTTTTTCCAACGGGTCATACCACTTGCCAGACGGGTTCATTCGCTGAACGATCCATCCATGAATCAGGTGAAGGACACGCTGCGCGCCACGGTGAGGATCGGCTATGACGGGCGAGTGCACAAACAGTTCCGCGGCCCGAAAGCCGAGGAGCGGTTTGCGAACGAGGTGAGGGTCCTGCAGTATCTCGAACGGCGGAAGTGCCCGTTTGTTCCCCGGTTGCTTGAGCACGACCCGCAAACTTTGCAGATGGTGACATCCAATTGTGGGATGCGGGTTGATCACCTCGACGAAAAGCGCCTGAAGGAGTTGTTCGCCGAGTTGGAAAAATTCGGAGTGCGGCATGACGATGCGGAGATGCGGAATGTGACCTATCGGCGGTCCGACGGCCGTTTTTGCCTCATCGATTTTGAATTCGCCACGATCCTGGATCCCAAAGTCGCCTGATGAAAAAAAAGAAAATGCCACTCGCCTCCGCCCTGTCTTGGAGCGGACACACGGATTGTGGGAAGGTCCGCAAAAACAACGAGGATTCCTTTCTTGGTCTCTTAATCGACGCCAGCGGGGCTCGATACCTTGGTAAAATCGGGGAGGCGGATTCGGCCGGGGCGGATTTCGTTTTTGCTGTGAGCGACGGGATGGGTGGCGCGATGGCGGGGGAGTTCGCGAGTAAGATCGCGGTGGAAAAAATCACCAAATTCCTGCCGGATCATTTTGAACGCACATCCGAGGAGTGCTCGTCCACTTTCGAGGCCGTCCTGCGCAACATTTTTGGCGAAATCCACCGGGCTCTCGAGTATTTGGGATCCAGCTACGAGGAGTGCCGCGACATGGGCGCCACGCTCAGCCTGTGTTGGTTCACGCCGCATTGGATGTATTTCGCCCATGTTGGCGAC
Organism: uncultured Spartobacteria bacterium; assembly: GCA_937919825.1. Taxonomy (GTDB): domain Bacteria; phylum Verrucomicrobiota; class Verrucomicrobiia; order Chthoniobacterales; family Terrimicrobiaceae; genus UBA967. The sequence goes on from CALFPA010000131.1 coordinate 55,198, forward strand.
AGCCGGATTTACCGGCTTCCGAAAAATGGACCCATGACGCAGATCACGGAGGATGACACCTATGTCGCCTGGCTTCAAAGAAGCGGAAAAATCAACGAGCGGGAGGCAAAAACCCACCCGCGTCGCAATGTGCTGCAGAAATCGCTGGGGGGAGGGCACCAATTTGCGGAGCCGCAGGTCGGCGCTGTGGCCTTGCAGCCGGGCGACCGGTTTCTGCTTTGCACCGATGGCGTCACTGACGGGCTCTACGATGAGCGGCTCGAGGAGTTTCTCCGCGTGTCGCAGGACGACCCTGGAAAAAACATCGTTCGCCTCGCGATAGAGGCTTCGGGACGGGACAACGCCACGGCGATGGTGATCGATGTCCTCGATCCGTCAGCCAAATAGGGTGGGGTAGATCAGGCTTTCTTGAGAGCCTCGGTTTCGAGCACTTCGCGGCGAACGCTCTTTCCACGAATCCGTGAGGCCCAAAGAACCACCGGGGCGGCGACGAAGATCGAGGAGTAGGTGCCGATCGCGATGCCCATGAGAATCGCAAAGGAGAAGTCGCGCAGCACCGCGCCACCGAAGAAATAAAGCGCCCCCACGGAGAGAAGCGTGGTTCCTCCAGTGAGGATCGTGCGGCTCAGCGTTTCATTGATGCTCGTGTTCATGAGCGACTGAATGCTTCCCCGCTCGCCGTGCATGAGACCTTCGCGGATGCGGTCGAAGACCACGATCGTGTCGTTGATGGAATAGCCGGCAATGGTGAGAATCGCACCGACCATGACGAGGGAAAGTTCGCCGCCGATCAGGGAGAAAATGCCCAGCGTGATGACGACATCGTGAATGAGAGCCACGACCGCGCCGATAGCGAAGGAAAATTCAAAGCGAAGCGTGACATAGAAAAGAATGCCGAGCATGCCGAGGCCGAGGGCGAGCATCGCGCTTTTGGCGAATTCCATTCCGATCTGTGGCCCGACCGTGTCTTGGCCAATGACCGAGATTCCCTTGTCGGGATAGGCGGTTTGGAGTTCCTGCACGAGAGCGGGCGAGGAGCCTTGCGGAGAACGCAGGGTGAGGTGTTCGCGGGTTCCCTCGCGCTCGTATTGAATAACCACTCCGGAGTCTTTGATCGCGCTCCGGGCTTCGGCGATGGAGATCGGCTGAGCGGACTCGAGAATCATGAGATCGCCGCCACGAAAGTCGATGCCGAGGTTTTTCTCTCCGCGGATGGCGAAGACGGCCACGGACCCGACAATCAAAAGAATCGAGAGGCCGGCGGCGAGGTGGCGCTTGCCGAGGAAGTCGATTTTTCTCGAAGGCACGAGATTCAGCATGGAGACCTTGGTGAGGCTGAATTTATCAACAAGCCAGCGGAAGGCGGTGCGGGTGAAAAGCAGCGCCGAGAACATCGAGGCAATGATGCCGACGATCAGTGTGACGGCGAAACCCTTCACGGATCCGGTAGCCTGCCAGAAGAGAATGAGCGCTGTGATGAGCGTGGTGATATTCGCATCAAAAATGGCGCTGAAGGCCTTGTCGTAGGCTCCCGTGAGGGCCGCGGTGAGAGATTTTCCGGCCTGAAGTTCCTCACGGAGGCGTTCGTAGATCAGCACATTCGCGTCCACCGCCATGCCAATCGTCAGAATGATACCGGCGATACCGGGGAGGGTCAGTGTGAAGTTGAACATCGCCATCGCCCCGAAAAGCAAAACCATGTTCAGCAAAAGCCCGACCACAGCCACAAGGCCGACGAAGCGGTAGTAAAGCATGGTGAAAATCATCACCAGCACGAGACCGGAGACACCGGCCAGCACGCCGCTCTTGATCGAGTCGGCACCGAGCGTGGGCGACACGCTGCGGGTTTCTTCGATTTGAACGGGCACCCGAAGCGGGTTTTCGAGGGCGCTTGAGAGATCGCGGGCCTCCTTGTCATCGAAATTCCCTGTGATTTGTGCGCGGCCACCGTAGTGGTCGCTTTGGAGCACGGGAGCCGAAATGACCTCGCCGTCGAGAATGATGGCCATCTGGCGGCCTTTGTTTTGGCGGGCCACCTCGTCGAAAATCGCAGCGCCCTCGGCATCGAGTTCGAGCGAGACTCCGTAGCCCTGTTGGTCGAAATAAGCGAAGGCGCGTGTCACCGACTCGCCGGTGAGGGCTGGGCGGCGTTTCACGAGAATGTCCACGGTCTCGGTTTTATTTTTTCCGGCCGTCATCGGCATGATGACCAGCGAGGGATCCATGATTTCCTCGCCGTTTTTGATTCGGTCGAGGCGGGCGGAGCCTCCGTCATCCACGATGGAAAACTCGAGTTTTGCCACGCGTTGGAGTTGGTTCTTGGCATCCTCGGTCTGCTTTGTGTCGAGGCCGGCGATCTGCACCAAGATGCGGTCACGCCCTTGCGGGGTGATGACCGGCTCGCTGACTCCGTATTGATCCACGCGCTTGCGGATGACTTCCACGGCCTGCTCCAGCAGGTCTGGGGTGATGCCATTTTCTGTCTGAGGCACCAATCGGATCAGGAACGAAGTGCCGCCCTGCAAATCCAATCCCAAGCGAATTTTTTTGTCTGGAGGAACGATCTGCTCGATGCAAAACGCGGCGAGCAACACCGTCAGCACCAAGCCGAGCCAGCGTTTCCGCGCCGGGAGGTCGCTGGCAAAATACCAGCCGAAGAGAACGAGCAAAAGCAGGCCGAAAGCAAAAGTCAGCGCGGGTGACATGGTGGGATTGTTTTGATCTTAAAAAATGCCGGGCCCGAAATCAGGCGGCGTTTTCGCTGGAGGATGCCTCGATCGTGACGATGGCCGCACGATCGAACTCGACCTTCACATTGTCGGCGATTTTCACGATGACGGTCTTGTCCTTCACATTTGAAATCACACCGTGGATGCCGGCATTGGTCACCACCGAGTCGCCGGTTTTAAGGGCCGAGACGAGCTTGGCGTGGTCCTTGGCTTTCTTCTGTTGAGGACGAATGAGGAGGAAGTAGAAAATGATGAAGATGAAAACCAAAGGCATCATCGACATGAAGACATTCGGTTGCTGAGGAGCGCCGGCGGGAGCGGCTGCTTGGGCTAAAAGAAGGAGATTGGCTATGTTCATAAATGAGCCGTGGAGACTATCGGCGGCGAATATCTTGGCAAGACCGATCGCCGCGCTTTCGGCTTGCCCCTCCGTTCGTTCGTGTCGATTGATGGCGTCATGAAATTTTGGATGGTCGCGGTTTTTCTCTTGGGGTTTTCAGTCGTTCGGGCAGAGGTCGGGCGGGAATACATTTTGCTCAGCGGCGGGCCGTCACTTGAAGAGTGGGAAAAATACAAAGCCGAGCCACACGACCGCTGGTGGGGGAATTTCATCCGAGCTGCCCGCGTTCGCATTCAGGAGATTCAAAAGAAAACCCCCGGCGCCCGGATCACCTGGCTCGTCCACCGCCCCAGCTACCAGCGCCGGGGCCTGCGCCAAGATAAGAGCGACATCCTCGGAAACATCACTTCAGTCCGCGACAAATACGGGGTCAACCTCGTGTGGTTCGACCAAGGCCAGGAGGTCATCGACTACCTCAACCAGGGAAAACCCCGCGACCGCGTGAAGATTTCCAATTTCGAATTCTACGGCCACTCGAACCGTGCTTGTTTCATGTTCGACTACAGCAATGAGATCGACAGTGGGTCCAAAAGCTGGCTCCACGAAAACGAACTTTCCCGCATTCATCGAGGCCTTTTTACCCGCGACGCCTTCATCAAAAGCTGGGGCTGCCACTCGGGCGAGAGCATGACCAAAAAATGGCGCCGCGCCACCGGCAAGAAGATGATCGGAGCGATCGGCAAGACGGATTACGCCTACGGACACCTCCGCAACTGGGTCCCCGGCCTCTCCCAAGGCAGCCGCTGGGGCGGGTAGGGGAGGCTCGCCGAGCGGACCGCCTCTCGCGGCGAAGCCGTTTTGGCATTAAACCCGAATCCAGCAGAATTAACCACAGAGGACACAGAGATCACGGAGGGGGAATGAATTACCCAGAATCGCCTAGGATCGTTTTGTTCGATCCATTGCTTTCAGAACCAACTCCTGAGAATTTTTTTCATCCTGTCCTTCAGTTTAAAAATCCGTATTCGGGTTCAAGAAACAGGCCATCGGTCCTGTTTCATATTGCCGGATATTCTGAATATATCTCGCCATATTGAAATGGTCGGGAAAGTTCCATTTGCATCAAGTCTTCCAGTGTTCTCCGCACGAGGTCTGGCTTGCACTGGATGGCAAGGCGCGGGGTCCCAAATCAGACTCCCTGGCGCTCCGGATCGTCCCATTCAGCGGAGACGTCCTGTGCGAGGGAATGGAGGAGCATTTGATCGAGGGGTTGACGATGAAAATGAACAACCTGCCAAAGGCAGCGTGAAGATTACTTTCCGCTGCCCGGCGGCGTTGAAATGACGAATCCGGACCTGACAAGCAGGTCCCTCCTGAGGGTTACTTCACCCGCTTTTCGAATTCGTCGGGGAATTTGGCGAGGAAGCTTTGGGTGGGCCAAGAGCACGCTTCACCGAAAGCACAGACGGTGCGGCCGGCGATGTTGTCGGCGATGTTTTTCAGATTCTTCGCGTCGTCGTGGCGGGCTCCCTCGTCGATGATGCGGGTGGTGACTTTCGACATCCACAGGCTGCCTTCGCGGCAGGGGGTGCATTGGCCGCAGCTCTCGTGGGCGTAGAATTGATTGAGGTTGTTGAGCGCCCAAACCATGTCGCGCGAGTCGTCCATGATCATCACGCCACCGCTACCGACCATCGTGCCGGCGGCTTGGAGCGTGGAGGCGTCCATCACCAAATCCAGAAGCGGGACATCTTTTTCCACCATCTGGCCATCGGCGCCCTTGACCTTCATTTTGAAAGTCTCACCCGCGCGGAGGACCTTGGCGGAACTGCCGCCGGGGATGACCGCTTTGAGGGTGCGTCCGGGTTTGAGACCGCCGCAGACATCGTTGATGAGTTCGCCGAGGGTGACGCCGCCGCAGGGGATTTCGTAGAAACCGGGACGCTGGACATCGCCGCTCACGCACATGGTGCGGGTGCCGCCGTCGCCTGGTGTTCCCATTTTGGCGTATTCCTCAGGGCCCATCGCGAGGATGTGCTTCACATGGCAGATCGTCTCCACATTGTTGACGATCGTGGGCTTCATGTAGAGGCCGAGGACGGCTGGAAAGTAGGGCGGCTTGATGCGGGGGTAGGGGCGTTTGCCCTCGAGGGATTCGAGGAGGCTGGTCTCTTCGCCGCAGATGTAAGCGCCGGCGCCTTGGTGGACATAGATGTCGAGGTCGAAGCCAGTGCCGAGGATGTTTTTACCAAGGAAACCCTTGGCTTTTGCTTCCTTGATGGCTTCCCAAACGATCTTCGCGGCCTTGGGAAATTCGCAGCGGATGTAGATGTAGGAAAGGTGGACATTCGTGGCGAAGGCGGCGATGGCGAGGCCTTCGATCAACTGGTGCGGATCCTGGTGCAGGATGTAGCGGTCCTTAAATGTGCCAGGCTCGGATTCGTCGGCATTGACGACGATGTAGTGGGGCTTGCCGTCGTCGTATTTGATGAAGCTCCACTTGGCGCCGGCGGGAAATCCCGCGCCGCCGCGTCCGCGGAGGTTGGCGGCTTTCACCATGTCGATGATCTCGTTCGGCTTCATGCCGAGTGCCTTTTTCAGGGACTCGTAACCGCCGTGGGCGAGGTAGGTCTCGATGTCCGGAGAGTAACCGGGCTTGGAAATGTTGCCGAAGATGATGCGGCGTTCCTTCGGGTGAGGAGTGGGCAGGAGCGAGACCATATTATTTGTAGGATTCCACGAGGGAGGGGATCTCGGAGGTTTTGATGTTTTCCACGAGGTCGTCGTTGATCAGGGCGACGGGAGCGGAGCCACAGCTGGCGAGGCACTCGACGAATTCGACGCTGAACTTGCCGTCGGCGGTGGTGGGTGGCGCATGACCGAATCCGTGGTGTTCGCAGTCGGGGTTGAGACCGACGGCTTGGCAGAATTTATCCTTCACCTCGTAGCTTCCGGCAAGGGCGCAGGCGAGGGTGCGGCAGACGCGGATGATGGTTTTTCCAGCCTGCTCGCGGCGGAACCAGGGATAGAAAGTGACAAGCTCGATGATATTCACCGGCGTGAGGTCGAGCCGGGCGGCGATCCACTCCATGGCGGAGTCGTCAATGAATCCAAAGTGGTTTTGCCACAAATGGAGGAGCGGCAGCGACGCACTGCGTTTGGAAACAGGATAGTGGGAAACGAGTTCATCGGCCTCGGCGACGAACTCGGCTGAAAGGGAGTCCGCTTGGCGCGTCAAGGATTCGGTCATGGCGCGCATTTATCGGCGGTCGGGCGCGTGGCCTCAATGAAAAAACACATCCTCGATGTTTGCGGGTTTGAAAAAAATCGGCTTGTCGGCTTGAGGGGACGGTCTCATTTTTGCCGGCATGATTCCCTTTTTGATCGCTGGTGGATCCGTTCTCACCACTCTTGTCGCTCCGGAGCCAGTCGATTTAAACAACCACACACTTCTTGGTGTGAAAGTGAAGGCCAAGGAAGTGGTGGCCCGCAACATGTGGGGCACGCCCATGATGCCCGATGGCAAGGGAAGCTACAGCCTCATCGAGCCGCCCGATCCGGTCTTGATCGAGCGCAGCCTGATCCAACCTCCGAAGACGGATGCTCCAATCTATCATCCGGACAAACCCTATCCGCTGGCCTCGCAGGCCAACGCTGTCGAAGAAAATCCCGTGCCGGTCGTGGAGCCATCGGTCCCCGTTATTGAATCCGCCGCGATTGAAGAGGTGGAGCCTTCCGAGGAGCCGGCGGCTTTCGAGGAGCCAGCGGCGGAAACCTCAGCCGAGCCTGCACCAGAGCCTTAGTGTTTTCCTCGCCTCGGATGACGCCATCCGGCAGGAAAACTAAAACTCCGTGAGTTCGAAAACCTGTCCAGCGGGATCGTTCAATATCCATTGGTTCAATCTGATGAACGCCGTGTCGTTCCAGATCATCCTGGGAGCGCCGCTGATTCTTTACGCGAAAAGCATCGGGGCGAGTTCCACCATCATCGGAGTCCTTGCCGCGTTCACGCCCATCATGACGATGCTCCAATGGCCTGCGGCGAAATACCTCCATGTTTACGGCTACAAAAGATTCGTCCTCACCGGTTGGAGTCTTCGCTTGGTCTTTGTGTTTGTGGTTTCGTTGGTGCCTTTGTTGGGGTTTCTCGATTCCGCGAGCAAGCTCGTGCTGCTGGTCCTCTCGCTCTTTGTTTTTAATACCCTTCGTGGGATCGCTTCGGCGGCGTGGATGCCATGGATCACGGGGCTGATTCCTGATGAGGCCCGGGCGGCGTTTCTCTCCCGGGACCAAGTCGCGATGTTTGTCGGCTCGCTGATTTCGCTTTTTCTCTCCTCGCTCCTGCTCAGCGGCGAGGTGTCTCCCGGGGAGTATTCGTTGGTTTTTTTCGTGAGTGCGCTGGCGGGTCTCGCCTCTTTGGTTTTCATCAAAAAAATCCCGGAGGTGTCCGCCGGGGAGGATTTGGTCATGACCTCGCACGCGGTGCCGTGGCGCGAGATTTTTTTCTATCCGCCGTTCTTTGCGCTGATGATTTTCAATCTGCTGTTCGTTCTCGTGGTCGGAAGTCTTGGGGTTTTCACGGTCGAATACCTCCACGAATTTCCCGACTTTGATGTCTCACAGGTTCTCACTCTCACGGGGATTTCCTTTCTCGGTTCGCTGACGGCTCTGAGTTTTGTGAGTTATCTCGTGGATCGCCATGGAGCGAAGCCGGTGCTGGGCCTCTCGCTGTGCGTGATCAGTCTGGTCATTGCCGGTTGGTTTCTTGTCGCGGCCGGGGTGCTGCCTTGCTCGAAGCGGCTGATCGGCGGGCTGAATTTCGCCTCCGGCATGGCTGGGGCCGCCTTCAATGTCGCGAATGGCCGGCTCGCCATGGCGACGATGCCCGTGATGGGGCGGAATCATTTCTTCGCTCTGTTTTCCGTGATCACGAGCTTGGGGCTGGGTGCGGCGCCGGTCGCGTGGGGGATCTCGCTCGATATGATCGGAACCTTTGAGGTGATTACCGGCGACTTCAACTGGAAGCGGCACAGCATCTACTTCGCGGTGCTTTTCGGGCTGAATATTTTCACCATCCTGCAAACGCGCCGCCTGCACGAAAAGCCCATCGAAAACCTCGGCAACGCGTAATCGCCTTACCCCAGGCCCTTCGCCACTTGAGCGCCGGCGTAGGCGAATCCCACGCACCACGGCACCGCTCCGAGCGAGAGGGTCAGCGCGGCTTTCCAGGATTTCTCGCCAAGCGCGATGGCCAGCACACAACCCGCCTGGGGGCCGATCGTCACCGGAGCCAGCAGGCCGAGGCCGGGCAGACCGAAGCGAGACCAGACTTTCCAGATGAAGAGATCGGGATTTCGCTCGAGGGGGATTTTGAGTTTCCGAGCCACCCAATTTCGAAGTGGTTCCCCGGCAAAAATCATGACCCACGCGCCGGCGGAGTAGCCGCACCAGGCGATGAATGCCGAGGTCCAGGCGGACAATCCGGCGGCCATCCCGGCGGGCACAGCCCCGACGAGGTAAAAAAATCCGAAGCCCAGAACGGTGCCGATCGCGAGGGGGTTCATTCCGCAGAATTTTCCGCCGGCCAGGCGGCGAGGAATTCCAGGACTTGGGCAGGAGATTCGAAGAGATAATCCGGCGCGGCCTCCTCCAGGGCGGATCGGCTGTTGTAGCCCCAAGTCACCGCTGCGATGTGGACTCCCGTCTCCTGGGCCGCCTCGATGTCGCGGATCTCGTCACCGATCATCAAAATCTCGCGGGGCTGGAGCTGGCGTTTTTTCATCAGCTTTCGCAGGACCGAGCTTTTGCCGAGGAGCTTGGAGGAACTCTCGATGAAATCGAACAACTCGAGCTGATGTTTTTTCAGAAACGCGCGGACATTTTCCTCGGAGTTCGAGGTGAGGATGCCGAGGTGGAATCCGGCGGCGTGGAGCTGGCGGACCATTTCGGGCACTCCCTCGAAGCTTTGCACGGAATCGATCCGCTTGCCGATTTCCTCGGTGCCGCGCTTCGAGATTTTGTGGAGTTTCATGCGCGAGATGCCGAGGTGCTTCATGAGCCCGGAGGTCGAGAGGTCGCGGGCGTATTGCAAGTCGCCGTGCGGCAGCGGGCGGAAGCCGAATTCCACGGCAAGGATATTTAAAATCTCGAAGCCCTGCAGGAAGGTGTCGCCGAGCGTGCCGTCGAAATCGAACAGCACATAGCGCGGGGAGTTTTGCAAGGGCCCGGCGGCTCCCACGCGGCGTCGGCCACCCCGAAGAACAAAGCGCGCCAGGCGTTTAACTCGGGAGCGCTTTTTCATGGGTAAAAACCAAAAACGGAGGGCATTGGGTCAGGAGTCGCCATGCAAGGATGCCGAAGGGTAGGGCAGCGCCCAACAAAGGCCAACTTTTCGTTTGCCGGGTTTTTCTCGGGCGGATGGCTCGGAAAATCCTCTCCACCCTCTCCACCAGCGGCACCAGCAGCCGAAATAGCGCCCGCCGATCAGCTCAGGCGTTTTGGATGGAAAAAAAGGTCACGATGGCTCCTGCGCGGGCTGAATCCTTGCGAATGTAGGGTCTGGCGCGGAGGTGGATGGTTTCGCCGGATTCCCAAGGGAAGCTGGTTTCGACCACATCCTGGCCATGGAGGATTTGGCGCGCAGCTTCAGTGGCTTTGAGCAGGAGGGGGTGGGAGAGTTCGATGATGGCGCGGCCGTGGTCGTGCGGGAGCAATCCGGTGCGCCGGGCGGCGCTAGGAGTGAATTGCTGGATGCGGAGATCGGAATCGAGAAAGATATTGGCGATGTCGGCGCTGGAAATGAAGTTATCCAATTCCTCGTTCGCCTTGCTGAGTTCTTGGATTTTCGTCTGGTGCTCGTTGTTGAGGTTCTGGAGCTCCTCGTTGACGCTCTCGAGTTCTTCATTCGCGCTTTGGAGTTCCTCGTTGGAAGCGTGCAATTCCTCGTTTGATGTCTGTAATTCCTCGTTGGAGGCCTCCAATTCCTCGACGGCGGCCTTGAGGCGCGAGCGGTTGTCGCGGAGTTCCTCCTCCAGAACGCTGATGCGTTGCATGCTCTCGCGGAGTCCGACCTCATCCTCCTCGTTGCTGTTTTTTTTGTCGGTAACCTCCAGATACACGAGGAGGTAGATCCGGTCATCCTGCGAGGGACGGAAACTCTCTACGGAGAGCATGAAAACGGACGAGGTTTGCTCGGTGTCTTCATGAATCGGGCCAAAATGGCAGGGCTTTTCTTCGGCGAGGACTCTGGCGGCGACGGTGGTGAGGGCGGCTGAGACGCTTTTCGGCAAAAGCTCGGAGAGGTTGATGCTCGCGCGGCCTTGTTTGAAACCAATATAGCGGCGGGTTTGGCCGAAGCTGTAGAGGATCTCCAAGCGGTTGTTGAGCACGAAGCAGGCCTGGTTCATCCGGCCAAGGATTTTGTCGGTAAAAGCCTCGAGGAGCCGTGTGGATTGGGTATCCATAACCGAGGGGAGGGGAGAAGGAATAAAGTAGTTTGTGGCGAGTCCGCCGCTGGTGGCGAGCGGGATGACCTCGGGAAGAATCGTAGAGGCGGGTGTTTTTTTGAAGTAAATGTGGTTCTTGGCATCGACTGGGCCGAAATTCTCGGCGACTTCGCCGATGGATTCGCTCATTCCGAGCATGAGTGCCCCGCCCATGCGGAGGGCGAAGTTCAGGATCGAGAGGACGCGCTGCTGGCTGAAGGATTGGAGGTAGATGAGGAGATTCCGGCAGCTGATGAGATCGAGCCGGTTGAAGGGCGGATCTTTGAGAATGTTGTGTTTCGCGAAAATCATATTTTCGCGGATGGAGCGCCGGATTTTGAAGGTATCCCCCTCGGGTGTGAAATATTTTTCGAGGAGGTGCGGGGGGATATCCGCCGCGACGCTCGAGGGATAGATGCCTTGGCCGGCGACCTGGAGGGCATCGCGATCCAGATCGGTCGCAAAAATTTTGAAGGTCATCCCGGCGTTGCCATGCTCGGCGATCGCCTCGGCAATGAGGATGGCGATCGTGTAGGCCTCCTCTCCGGTGGCGCATGCGGGCACCCAAACCCGCAACTGCCGATTGTGGGATTCTTTCACCAAGCCGGGCAGGACCGTCTCGCGCAATCGAGCGAAAGCCTCTGGATCGCGGAAAAACGAGGTCACGCTAATGAGCATGTCTTTGGCGAGATTCTCGCACTCGGCGGGGTTGTTTTGCAGGTAGGCGAGATACTCATCAAAAATAGGGAGGTGGCAGAGGCCCATTCGGCGCTCGAGGCGGCGGTGCACGCTCTCCTGCTTGTAGTCAGCGATATTGAAACTGGCATGGCGCTTGAGGAGGCTCTCTAATGTGCGCATGCGGAGCTGGGCTTTTTCATCTCGTGAGACGAGGGGAGGGGGAGTCTGGGTCGCGGGTCGCCGGGCGAGGCGCACGACTTCGCGGGCCAGTGTTTCGGGATCGGCGACCATGTCGGCCGCCTTGGCGAGAATGACACTTTCTGGCATGGTGGGGAATTGGGCGGTTTCCGGGCTTTGGGCGAGGATCATGCCGCCGGCGTCATTCAAGGCACGGGCCCCGATCGCGCCGTCGGTTCCGGAACCGGAGAGGATGACGGCCATGGAATACTCCGAGTAATTCCGGGCCATCGAGCGAAGGAGCGTGTCGAAAATCAACTGCGGTCCGGCCTCGGGATCGGCGGTTTTGGCAACGAGTTGGCCATTTTGGATTTCAAACAAATGGTCGGTGGGCAAAACGAGAATTTCGCCCGCAGTCGGCCGGTCACCTTCCTTGGCCAAGCGGATGGGCAGCGCGATATGCGGGGCGAGGATTTCGGGGAGGTGGGTTATGTCGTCGGCAGGAAAGTGTTGGACGACGAGGAATGCCGCATGAAGCCCCTTCGGGATCGACTCCAGAAATTGCTGCAAAGGGGGGAGGCCTCCGGCGGAACAGCCGATGGCGATGAGGGGGGTCACTGCGGAACGATCAGGTTTCACCATATCCCAAGGAATCAACATTCCTCAGGTTGTAAGGGCTTCGATCGGCGGTGTCATGCATTGTTGTGCGATCCAGGCCGAGGCGACGCTGATGAGCTGGCTGCAGGTTTCCACGCCCATCTTGATTTTGATCCGCTCGCGGTGGGTATCCACGGTCTTGGGGCTGAGATTGAGTTGCTTGGCGATTCGGCTTGAGGGGAATCCTTTTCCGAGGAGGCTGAAAATCTCGAACTCCCTCGGGGTGAGAGCCTCTATCCCGGTGCGATTTTTGCGGGATCGGCCGTTCATGTATTCCAACATCTGGGCCGAGGCGGCCGGGCTGAGATAAATACTACCGCGAAGGACGGTGTGGATCGCTTTGAGCAACTCGTCCCCATCCGCGGATTTCATGATGTAGCCTCGGGCGCCGATCTCCAGGGCGCGGCGGGCGTAGGTAGATTCCGAATGCATCGAGAGCATGAGCACCGGCAGGTGGGGACAGCGGGCCGCGAGATCTTGCACAAGTTCAAACCCGCTCCGGCCCGGAAGCGTGACATCGGAAATCACGAGGGCAGGGCAATGGGCGATGGCGGCCGATAAGCCCTCCGCCGCGGTGCCGGCCTCGCCACAGACCTCCAATTTCGGGTCTGTCTCGATCATTTGGCGCACGCCCACCCGGGCGAGGGGATGGTCATCCACAAGCAGAATCCCGCTTTTTGGTGATCTTCGGTTGTTTTTCTTCATTTTTTAAAAACGCAATGAACGCTGGTGCCGCTTCCATTGTGGGAGTTGACGCAGACGGTGCCGTGGATGATGGCGGCGCGGTGTTTCATGATGGTGAGTCCCATGCCGTTCCCTTCGCCTTTGCTGGAATTCTTGTTTTCGATTCCAGAGCCGTTGTCGGTGATGGTGAGGATGCCTTCGCGTTTCTTAAAATGCAGGGCTACCCGGATGTGGGTGGCTTTGCCGTGCTTGATGGCATTTTGGATCGATTCTTGGGCGATGCGGAAGAGATTCGAAGAAACTTCCGGGGAGAACTTGATGCCGGCTTCCGAGCACTCGAATTCACAATTTATTTGGAAAAGCGAGGTGGTGTCGGCGGCGAGTTGCTCCAGGGCCGTGGAAAGCTCCCCGTTTTCGAGTTCGACCGGGGCGAGACCTCGCGAGAGCAAGCGGGTGTGCTGGATGGAGCGCTGCACGGCTTGGATGATGGCGTGCAGCGAGGTCTGGACAGGGGAGCTTTTGCCGAGGCGCTTGGCGATGGCTTGGATCGAGTAGAAAATCCCGGCGAGTTCCTGACAAATGCCGTCGTGCAAATCGTGTCCGAGCCGTCGGTGCTCTCGCTCGCTGACTTTCACCAACTCCCGCTCGAGGTGCTTGCGGATCATGATCTCGTGTTCGAGTTCCTCGTTGATACGGTGGAGGGTCGTCGTGCGGCTCAGGACCATCTCCTCGAGATCCTCCTTGCTGCGAAGAAGGGCTTGTTCCACCTGCTCGCGGTCACTCACATCATTGAGGAAGCACAGGATCGATCGGCAGGTGACATTCTCATCAACGAGGCCGGAGAGATACCACTCGCCGTGCAACACATTTCTGTTCCGGTGGATGAATCGGGTGGTCACGAATCCACTCATCTGCGTGCAGTTTGCCACGGATTCGTAGGCTTCCTGAAAACGCTCACGGTCCTCGGGGTAAACCAGCGGCATGGGAGCCGTGAGGGGTTGGCCATCGCGGAATTTCGGCGGGCCGAAAAACTCCTCCGCCTTGTGGTTCCACGAAAGGCACTGCCCTTCGGAATCGAACTCAATCACGGCGAGAGGGGAGTTGTTCATGTGATAAAGCAAGCGCTGGCCGGCCTCGGCGAGTCCGCTTTCACAGATCCGGTGCCGGGTCAAATCCCGGACGATGGCGATGATGGTTTGCGCTTCGAGGGTGTCCTGGGATTCCGGGCATGCTCGCACCTCGTAGCGCTTCGCTCCATGGGGTGACTGGATGGTAAACTCCCGGCAGGTTGTCGTGCGAGCGGCGATCGTGCTATCGATGAGTTTTTTCCAGAATTCACACATGGCCTCGGGCAAGCCGATCTCGCGACAATTTTTTCCAATAAGAAACTCCGGCTTCGTCCCAAGAATCTCCTCGCTCCGAGGGTTGGCGTAGAGCAGGCAACCGTCCGCGCCGATCCTCAGGATGATGTCGGGCGAATGATCGAGGATCGATCGGTGATTGGTTTTCTTGGAACCAGGAGGCAGAACCTCTGCTGGGGTGACATCGACCGGCCGAAGAATCTCCCCTGGGTGCAAATCGATCCTGTTGCCAGGTGTGGGATGAGGAATGATGGGATGAGTTAGGGAGGAGGTGGGGGATATTGATCCCATGCGTGTGGAATGCATAGTTCTTCTTTATTTCCTAAAAATGAGACAACAAGCTAATACTCATGAGAAGAGTTGGTGGGTGTAGCTCGACTTCCAAGATTCCTTGCTCCGGTCCCCATCGTGAGTTGCGAGGTGGACAAAGCGAGCGCGCAGGTCGGCCGCGAAATCCTCGACCAACTCGAAGGTCGAAGGCGCCGTGAGGGGTTCCTTTTCCTCACCTGGCCGCCATTCATCGGGATTCTGGGAAGAAGAAGGGCGGAGAGCGCGTTGCAAATCGGAGGCGGCACTGAGTCGGTGGCTAGCGATCGGGGGATGGCAGAAAAAATCCAGGCCGTTGAGAATGGTCTTTTGCCGAAGGTAGGCGGCCACCGAGATCGCGCCCGGCCCGACATGGTCGCTGAAAAGTGCGAAGAGCGCGGCGCGTCCGCAGGGATCGAGTTGCAACCAAGACTCCACCCATTGGCGGAATGCGGATGGGATTGGCTCGCGACCGGAGGCCGAGACGATCACCACATCGGCGAGCGATGAGGCATGGACTGCGGCACGGCGCGAGTCGCCATCTTGGAGGAGGTCCATTTTCCAGATGTTCACACCGAGCGAGACGGACTCGCCGACTTCCCCGCGAAGAAACTCGCAGGCCCGGAGGGCCCGGGCGGCGGAGACGAGGTTTTCATAAACGATGACGATTTGAAATTTCCGGTGACCGGGCTTCACACCGGCGATGTCGCTGCATTGTTCGATCAGGTGGTCCATTGGGATGATGAATTTTTAGAGTGGATGGTTTGTCGGGAAGTTTGCCGGCCCGGTGCCTGCATTTCCTGGGCAGAGTTATCTAATGCCGAGGGTCGGTGATCTATGGGGTGATGGCCCCAGCCTGCTCTAGGAAATGGCTGCCACGGGGGACGGGAGGGTTTTTGAGGCGATCACCCCATGGAGGCGGGGAGCCGGCGCGTTTATCGATGCCCGCCTATGAAACAAAAACCATTCTTCGACCTCGAAGCGGAAGAGCAGCTGGAACTCTTCGATGTCATCCCCGACATGCCGCTGCCGGGTCTCCTCGATGATCCAGCCAATGAACCGCACATGGAATGGCTGAAGCGCCAGTCCAATGACGGGCTCCGGATTTTCCTCCAAATCCTCGAAAACACCCAGGGGTTCCGCCGCTCATGAGCACCGCCACCGCACCCGCACCTGCGCCGCGTCTCAAACGCGGTGCCGCGCCCGCCAAAGTCGCCCGCGCCGAAAAGATCGTCACGGATCTCTTCGCCGAGGCGGATATTCAAATCAATGGAGTCCGTCCCTGTGACATCCGCGTGAATGATTCGCGGTTTTTCGCGAGGGTTCTGGCGGAGGGAACGCTCGGCTTCGGCGAGTCCTACATGGAATCCTGGTGGGACTGCGACGACATCGAGGAGCTTTGCTTCCGATCGATCCGCAGTCGCATTTACGACCGCATCCAGCCGAGCTTCGGAGCGATCGTGGAAGTCGCCCTCTCGATTCTTCTGAACCTGCAAACCAAATCCCGCGCCCGGGTGGTGGCTCGGAAGCACTACGAACTCGGGAATGATTTTTTCGGATCAATGCTCGATCCCTCGATGCAATACTCCTGCGCCTATTTCCATGGCACGGCGGACCTCGCCACCGCGCAGGAAATGAAGATCGAACTCATCTGCCGCAAGCTGGGTCTGAGCCCCGGAATGCGGGTGCTCGATATTGGTTGTGGCTGGGGTGGCCTCGCCCAACACATGGCCTCGAACTATGGCTGCGAGGTGGTGGGGCTGACCATTTCGGAGGAGCAGCGCCGCTACGCCAACAACCTCTGCGCGGACCTGCCGGTGGATATCCGATTGCAGGACTACCGCGATGTGGATGGCGTCTATGACCGCATCGTGAGCGTCGGAATGTTCGAGCATGTGGGGCCAAAAAATCACCTGACCTACATGAAAAAAGTCCGCCGTTGCCTCAAGCCGGACGGGCTTTTTCTCCTCCACACGATCACCGCGAATGAAATCCGGCGGACATGCGACCGGTGGATTTCGAAATACATCTTCGCGAATTCCATGGTCCCAACCGCCTCGGAAGTGCTCCAGGCGTCGGAGGGATTATTCGTCACCGAGGACCTCCACAACCTGGGATTATACTATGTGCCGACGCTCCGTGCGTGGGAGTCGGCGTTCATGAAGTCCCGCGAGGAATTCCGTTTCCGCTACGGCGAGGAATTCGTCCGAATGTGGAGACTTTACCTACTGAGTTGCTCCGGCGCTTTCCGCGCAAGAAGCCTGCAAGTTTTTCAATTCCTCCTCTCTCCCGAAGGCGTGGAAGGCCACGAGCCACTTCGCTTCTCCTAAACCCGGAAAAAATCGCGGCGGGGTTCATCACCCCATACCCCGCCGCGACCGGGCTTTTTAAGAGCCTTGCCGATCAACTTCTATTTGAGCACAGGGCTTCATCTCCTCTTCAAATTGAGATTGGAAAGGCGCTTCGCGAGGAGGGCTCTGCTTGTCAGAGCCGCATCAGCGTGATGGCGCGAGCCGCCCCGGTCCTGACAAGCAGGACCCTCCTGGGGGTTTCGTAAAAACAAGGTGGTTTTGAATCCAGGAGGTGATTCCGGTCAAAGTTTAGGTGCGATTACCGGCGTTATAAAACCTGCCCCATTCGCCGCAGTCGGACGCGGTGATTTATCTAACTACACAGTCGCGTCAGCACTCATTCTTCCAAGAACGATTGACTCAGCGATTCCAAGGTATTCATGCCCGGTGGATTCTTTTCAGCAGTTCGTCCTCCGCGATTTGGCGCTCGCGCGTGCGTCCCTCCCTCAGCGCATCAATCAAAGCTAAAATCTCGTAAAGTCGTGCATCCTGGCGAGCGGCCATCGGGGCGGATGGGTGCAGTGGCTCCACTCCGTATCCGAGTTTTTCCCCCGAGGCGTTCGGCCACACTGGGATGTTTTCCTTATCGAAGGAAATGAATTCAGCCACTGGTGGTGCCGCGAAGGATGTCGGAATACCTCGGGTCAGCCCGCCCATGACCACTGGAAAAACATAGCGCAAACCGTGAATCAGAAATTCCCGCACCGCGCCTTGCCGAATCCTCCGCTCTTTTGGCTCAACCAAGCCCGAGTGTCCGAGCCGCTGCACGGCGGCGTGGAATTCGGACGCGCTCATTCCCAGCTCTCCCGCTACGACAGCATAAGGCCGGGCGCTCTCCTCGAGAGTCAGTTTGGCTAGTGCATAAATATCTAAGGACTTTGCGATCATCTCTGTTGCTTAGTTGAATACGCTATTCGCGAATGGCGAATATGCAACACCGAATTATCTCCTGCCAGAAGTAGAGTCTTCACCTACCGAACGGCTCGGGAGGTTCTGATACCAAAGTCTCCAAGGTTTTGGATTATCGGATGATTTCGCTTCGATGGGTCTCGTGGAGTGCGCCCTCGCGGGGCGATGGAAAAAATCCGGCTAGAGGCCGCTGGAATCTCTCCAAGTCGGGCGCGGGGCGCACCCGACAGCACCCGAGGGCGGGCGCGCTCCCAAGGTCCAGACACTACCGCGCCGTCGTCTAAAATTCCAAAAGCCCACAGCCGTTGGCCTGATCACTGCGGAAATGGCGGTGGAGTTCGGGACATCACCCCATACCGCGCCAGCGTGCCCCTTTCTAAACTGCCCACCGTGAAAATCAAAAATCCTGAATTCCGAATCCTCACGATCGCCGCAGCGGTCGCTTTCTCCATGCTCCCCGTCCACTCCGCTCCGCTCGAATCGGGACCGAGCAAGGGCACATTTGATCTCCCACTTCTGCAATCCGGCGATGGCCGGCTCGAGGGAGTTCTGGCCGAGCGGGAATTTTCCTTCCGCCTGCCCGAGCATGTTCAACTCGATCCGGGCAGCGAGATGGTTCTGGGCTTCCGCTCCTCGCCGCTCCTCCTCGATGTCTCGACTTTTACTGTCACCATCAATGAGCGCCAAATCGCCAGCGCCCGACTCGGGCATGAGGCCGACGGGATCGAGAAGCAAACCGAGAACAAGCTCGTCGTTCCGATTCCCGAGGGGGTGCTCCAAGCGGGCTGGAATCGACTCACGGTTCGCTGCCTTCTGCAAACCACCCAGACCCTCTGTCGCGATGTGGACAATCCCGCGGCTTGGATGGAATTCGGGCCGGAGTCAGTCGTTCGCGTGGCCTACACCAATTTGCCGCTCTTCACGGAAATTCAGCGTTTCCCGGACTCGATCACCGAGCCCGTCCTCATGCAGCTCCCGGAGTTCCGGTCCCCCGATAAAAAAACCAAGGCCGCACCCGTTGTCTCGCTGCTGCTGGCAGAGGAGTCGGGTGATCCGGAACTCCGGTCTTTTCTCATCGCCGCGGCCCGTCTTGGGCAGACGGTTTATACCCCGCCAGAGGCCGTTTCTGTCGGTGACATTGGAGAATTCTCGGATATCTGCGAACGCCGCAACGGGGTGCTGATCGGCACGCGCGACCAGTTGGCGGAGCAACCTCTGCCGGGCCATATCAGGAAAGCCCTCTCGGAACTCCAACCGGGTCAGGGATTCCTCGCCGAGTTGATCTATGGGCCGCCGGAAACCACCCAGCGCCGCTGGATCATTCTGAGTGGTGCCGACGGTGCCGGCCTGGAAAAAGCCGCCCTCACGCTCGGCAGTGCCGTCGCCCTGCGGAATGTGCCATCGAACCCCTGGATCATCGCCAAGGAGCCGGAGATTTCCCCGTTGGTGGAAAAAATCTCCCAGCCCGAGGTGGGGCCGCTGAAGCTCTCCTCGCTGGTAAACGGAGAAATCCTCCTGCGCGGAATCTTCCGTAATAGCACCTCGCGCCGAATCTCTTTTCCGCCAGGTTTTGAAACAACCAAAGCGGGCTATGTGGAATTCGATTTCACCCACGCCGATCAGCTCGATAAAGCCTCCGCGTTCGAAGCGCGCTTGAACGATGCGGTTCTGGGCAGCGTAGCCCTTGCTCCCAATCATTCGGGTCGGGTCAAACAGCGTCTCTCGATTCCAGCTGGAATCGTTGGCCGGGACCCTTCGTTGATGACGGTATCGAGCTATCTGGACATCGGTAGTGTGGATTGTGCGCACCGAAACGAGGAGCGGGCTTGGCTGAATATCACGGGCGAGACCGTGGTGGACCTTCGCACGACTCCCTTGAAGATCGATGACCTCTCGCGCTTGAACCAGCTCTGCCTGCGGGATGCTTTCCTTCGCCGAGCGGCTCTGCTGGTGCCCGAGGATTCGGATTCCACTCGCAATGATCTGATCAAGTCGATCGGCATGCACCTGGGGGCTCGCCTTCCGGACATGCCGGTTCTTTGGCCGCAAGTCGCGACCTTTGGCCCTGAAATTCCTCCGGAGCCGCATCGCGTCGAAAAACGCTCCGGCTTGGTGCTGGGGTCCGCCTTTCAGTGGCCCGAAGCCTTCGGAGAAAACAGCCGACTCATCGTTCAGGGTGGGGGAATCAACCGCGACGAAATCATCCTTCGCGGGGAGAAAGTGCCGGTCACTGATTTCGATCCCAATCTCAGCTTTGTGCAACTCGTGGCCTCGCCATGGACGGATGGGGAGTTTTTTGCCGCGATCGGGGGACTCGAGAACTACGGCGGCAACGCCACGATCGCTCTCATCAACAATCCCGGGATTTTCGAGCAGCTGCGAGGCACCATCTCGGCGCTGGATGGAGATTCACGCCTTCTCACCTACGATGTGAGGTCGGTCCACGAGGTTTCGCTTTCGGATAAGATGCGCTTGGCGTTTTCCCCTGTCCGGCGCGTGGAGGATTTGGAGGCCAAAGAGATCAAGATTACCGAGGCAGGCTTGGCGGCAACGGCCTTGAATGTCGGCATCGGCACGGGGGCCATGGCGCTTCTGGCGGGTCTGTTTCTCATCCAGCGGTTCGTCGTTCGTCGCCGCAAAAAAAATCATTCCGCCGAGGAGGGAGACGAGCTGTGAGGCTTGCCGCATTGTTTCTAGGTTTCGCGTTAGCGGGAACGGCCTTGGCTGGTGGGAGCACCCTGCTGATCTACGATTCGCCTTCCAAACCGTTCTCGTTGCAGAACGAGATCGAGCCCCTTGCGATCCTGCTGGCGCGCTTTGACCCCACCATCGAACGCCGCATGGGGAGTGAGGTTCGTCTGGCGGATATGGAAAAAGCCGCCCGGATCGTGGTGGCGGGCATGGGAGCATTTCCGGCCATCTCAGCCCCGTGTCTTGAATATCTCGAGAAAACCAAAAAGCCACTCGTGGGTGTTGGGGCGGCGGCGACTCTGGCTATTCCAGGTTCTCCCCGTCCATCCAAGCCATCCGTGTCGTTGCCAAAGGGCCAACTCGTTTACCTCGGCCGGGAATGGCCTGCCCAGGTCGATCCCTATTTTCCGGCGGTCGTCGATTCCTCGCTGATCCTTGCTCGGATTCATGGGGCGAATGGCGAGAAGCCGCTTTGCTGGAGGTCTGGCAATCGTCTGGGATTTGCCGCGCTTCCTACGGCACCACCGCTCTCGATGGTTTTCTCGGATGCGGTGATGGACCTCTTCACCCCGGGAGTCAGCACCGCGCCGGGGATTCTTTTCATCGTTCGGGACTTCAATCCCTCGTGTTCCCCCGAGTCCTTCCGGAGGTTGGTGGATTATTTTTCCCACGACCGGATTCCCTTCGCGGTGACGGCGCAGATGCGAGACCTCCCCGAGGGAACGACCCCCATGCCGCGTGAGGAATTTCTCGCGGCGCTCCAATACGCCGAGATGCACGGCGGAAGAATTTTCATCCGGGGAGGCGAGGGGCTCAAGGACGCCGAGACATTCGCTCCCGTGAAACCTTGTGGGATCGAAGAACCCGCCCAGCCGGACCCGACGGCCATTCAAATTGGGCAACCGACTTTTGCTCGAACGCCGGACGATTCCAGTAGTCCCTTTTTTATCCATGCCCCGATGCGTCTCGCGGGCGGGGGGTGGTTGTGGCCGGCCAATGTGCGCGGGGGATTGGATGGGGACCTCGTTACCTCCATCCGCACGCAAGTCCGGGACATCATTCCATTCCGGGGAGCTGTCGCGGGCGTCGTGATCCCCGCCTGGCTTCCCTTCCAATCCATGCGTGCCCTGGCTGATGCCGCACGATCTCCGGGCATCGCCCTCATCGACCCACTCACCGCAGTTCCTGAACCCCTTTCACAACATCAACCATGAGATTCCTCCTTCCCTGCATCCTGGCCATTGCCAGCATCCACGCCCAACCGCTCGAACTCCTCGAGCAGGCCACGACTCTCTCCAACGAGGGATCCCACGCCGCTGCGGCTGATCTTCTCAAGCAAGCCAACACCGCCGATCCCGGCAACGAGGCGATATCGTTTCGATTGGCGAGCGCCTTGGTTTTCAGTCGCCGCCACACTGAGGCGAGGGTCCTATTGGGTCGTCTCTCCAAATCCTGGAATCCGGAAATGGCAACCATGGCGGCATCGAGCTTGGCGGCTCTGGATCGTGCCGAAGAGCTGGAGCGCGCGGCCAAGGCGAAACCACCGAGCGCCGCGCAGTTGCAGGCCCGGCGGGACTATCTCGAACGGAAAGCCCGGCTGGACCGCCGGCAGACGGTTTATGATCTCCTCGCCAGCGGAGAAGATGCAAAAGCTCTGACTGCGATCGAGTCTTTGGAGCGGAAAAACGAGGCGACGCCCGATCTGCTGCGGGAAAAGGCGGGCGTTCTAGATCGGATGGGGCGCACCGCCGAGGCCATCGAGATATCGAGGCCATTGGCGGAGTCCGAGAATCCCTCCAAGCCATCCCAACTCCAACTCGCCTCCCTGCTCATGAAGGAGGGAAAGGCTCGGGAGGCCTTTCAAATTTGGAGCGGCCTCCGGGATCAATCCGGTGACGCCCCGGAGGGTCGGCAAGCAGCCATGGAAATCGACGCCCTGGCGGCTCCCTACGATCTCGATCGCTGGTCGTGGGGGGAACTCGATCTCTACGCGAGCTATCTCCAGCGGTTCAACATCGGGGTGGCCAATGGACGCCTTCGCCAAGGAACCTTTGTGCCCGGAGCGCGGTGGATCGAGCCCTTCGTGCAGGCGGATTTTAGTTTGGACTCCGATCCCTACGGCACCGGAGCCGAGGGATTATCGACGATCTACAACGAAAACCTCGCAGGCTTCCACGCCGGCGCGAGGATTCGGCCATTCGCCACGCAGTCGTTCACCCTTTATGCGCTGGGGGGGATTCAAAAAGACCTTCGAGGAACCGAGCAACATCGAGGGCAGTGGTTTTGGGAACTTATTACCGGTGTGAATGGATTCTGGGCGTGGGGCCCCGGAAAGAAATGGGCATTTTCCGACCTGCAAGCGGTCACGCCGGGAGGCCTTCCGGTGATTCCCCGATCCGTCGCCAACTGGATGCCGAATACCTGGAGTCCCGCCCAGTTTCGCTGGGATTGGTTTATCGAGGCTGGAGGCGACGCGGCCTACTACACGCGGCTTGCGGACTGCATTGCCTACGGGCAATCGCGGCAAGGATTCCGCTTCGCGCAGTTCGGCAAGGCGGCGGCCCTCGATGCCTATGCCTTCGAAAACCTGACGATGGATACGGAGGGGAACTACTACGACAATTACTTCGAGGCCGGCCCGGGAGTGCGCTTCGTCACCTCGCCGGTGGGCGCGGCGATTTTCACCACCAGCGTCGAATATGTCGTCGGCAGTTATCTGGGCAGGAATGAGGGGGACACGCGAGGCAACCTCGACACCACCTACTCGGATTTCCGAATCACCGCCTCGTTATCCCTTCGCTGGTAATCACACCATGGACATTTTCAATTCACTCATCCTCTTGATGGCCTACACGGCCGCCGTCGGTTTTTTCCTTTTTGGAATCGACGATTTATTTTTCGACCTTCAAATCCTCCGACGGCTGCGAGGGCGACGCGGAGAGCCTCCGGTGCCGATCGAAACCCTTCGCAATGAGCCGGAAAAACTCATCGCGGTTTTCATTCCAGCATGGAACGAAGGGGGAGT
This sequence comes from uncultured Spartobacteria bacterium, assembly GCA_937919825.1. Taxonomy (GTDB): domain Bacteria; phylum Verrucomicrobiota; class Verrucomicrobiia; order Chthoniobacterales; family Terrimicrobiaceae; genus UBA967. The sequence goes on from CALFPA010000131.1 coordinate 78,590, forward strand.
CGTCAACCGCATGGCCGACTATGCGAGAAAGACGCTCCTCTATGAGAATTACGATCTTTTTATCGGCGTCTATGCCAATGATCCGGAAACCAACCGGTGCGTCGATGAGTTGGTGAAAGTCTCCCCGCGTGTGCACAAAGCGGTCGTGCCGCACGCCGGGCCGACCTCGAAGGCGGATTGCCTGAACCATATTTTCAACACCATGCGGGCCTGCGAAATCCCAGGCCGGCGCGAATACGCGATCATCGCCCTCCACGACGCCGAGGACATCCTGCACCCGCTCACGCTGAAGGTTTACAACCACTATGTCCCCGAGATTTTGGACATGGGGCAGATTCCTGTTTTCCCCCTCGAGCTGCATCCGTTGACGAATTGGGTTGGCAATACCTACCTCGATGAGTTCGCAGAGCTGCATGCGAAGGACATGTATGCCCGCGAAGCAATCGGTGGAGTCGTGCCCTCGGCAGGCGTCGGGACTGCCTTCTCACGCCAGTCGATCGATAAACTCGCGGAGGAGAACAACGGCGTGCCATTTCCTGAAGGAAGTCTGGCTGAGGATTACTTTGTGGGAATGAAACTCGCCGGGATGGGCTTTAGGACAGGCTTCATTGAGCATCCAATCGAAAGGCAAGTGGTGCTCCGCGACGCAAAGGGTCGGGAGATTTCGAAAAAAATCATCAAGGAACGCGTGGCGGTGCGGAAGAATTTCCCCAGACGCTTCTTTCAGGCTGTTCGCCAGAAAGCCCGCTGGATTGTTGGCACGGCATTTCAAAGCTGGGAACACCAGGGATGGAAGGGGGGGGGGCTTGCTGCAAAATACACGCTGGCTCGCGATCGCCGGGCGCCACTCGTCCATACCATCAATGCCGCCGGATACTGCGCGGTGGCCTATGTAATCGCGGATATCGGAATCCGCCACACGGTATTGGCCAACTCGATATATCTGCCGCCACTGTTTGAAGCGAACAGCCTTCTTTGGAAGCTCGTTCTCGTGGATACCGCCCTGCTTTGCTACCGGGTCGGGCAGAAGGTTTACCATGTCACCGATGTTTATGGATGGAAGCAGGGCATCTTTTCGATCCCACGCTATCCGATGGTGAATTTCATCAACATGGGAGCCACCTTCTGGGCGATTGTCGTCTACTCGCGCCATCGCCTCCTTGGAAAACCTCTCGCCTGGTCCAAAACGAAACACATTTTCCCCGGAAGTGCGGAACTCGAGGAATTCTCCCGCTCCGTGGAAGATCTGCTGATCGACGAAGGCTATGTCCTTCGCAACGACCTGGAGAACATTCTGGTAAAAAACCGTGATCGCTCCGCTCCGCGGTCGCTACTCGAGATGGGGCTGATCGATGAGGAGCAATTCTGCGATATCTGGGCGAAGCATTCCGGCCTCGATGTCGGCGATGTCGATGTGGCCAGCATCGACCTGAGTCTCCTCGATTCGTGGCCTGAAAAAAAGGCCCTTCGCCACGAGGCCATGCCCCTGCAGCGTCGTGATGATGGACGCACGGTCTTCGCCTTTGCGGAGCCCCCCACCGAGCGGGATTTGAATCGCGTGGTGGAAACAGCAGGAACCCCGGTGGAGCCAGTCCTGACCGCGCCGACTCAAATCACAAATCTTCGCAACCACGCCTATCCGCGCCGGATTTTGAAGCCGCGTGCATTTCCCCTCTTGCTGCCCGAGTCTCCCGCCGGCCTATCCCATGCCGCTCCGAGCATTTCGATCATTCGCGCTCTGGGGCCGTTATTTTGCGAACTTCATGGGCTGCTGCCCATGCTGGATGGATCGATCGCCGCTCGCTCCCCCGTTCACCCCGGCATTGCGGCCAGGATGCACAAGATTCTTGGCACCGAGGCGCCCCTGGTTTCCGACAAAACACGGGGTTTCCAAATAGCATGGCGCAAATTTGAGCGCCTCCGAATGCCTCATTCCTCGCTTTTGAAGGAACTCGCCGAGGCTGAGATTCTGACCAAGGAAAACACCGAGCGTATCCAAAATATGGCCCGCCTTGTCAGCACGCCGATGGATCGCATGCTCGTTCAACTCGGCCTCGCAAACCGCAAACAAGTTTACACCGCCCTGCGTCGTTGCGGGGGCGTGGATGTCGCCGCGGATCATGATCATCAGGTCGCTCGGGGTTGTGAGGACCTTCTTGCTCCCGGATTCAGCGCCAAGACCGGAGTCGTCGTCCACCATCTCGATGAGGACGGCTTGGTCCTTCGTGTGAGCGGCATGCTGGCCCCCAGCGAACTGCGGGAAATCTTTGATCGCTGTGAGGGTTGGCCCCTCCGCTTTGAACTTCTCGCTCCCTGATTTCTTATCATGAAAAAAACGATCGCCGTCATTGTCGGAACCCGTCCGGAAGCCATCAAGCTCGCTCCCGTAATCCGTGCCCTCGGGTTTTCCGACCACCTCCAACCCATAACCATTTCGACCTCCCAGCACGGCGAGATGGTGGATCAAATCTTCGAGAATTTCGGCATCACGGCCGATGTGGATCTTCAAGTGATGCAACCACGCCAGAAGCTCTGGGACCTTACCGCGAGCCTCTCCACAAAACTCGGCGCGTATTTTTCCGATCATCCCGTGGATGCCGTGCTCGTCCAAGGCGACACGACCTCCGCTCTCATCGGGGGGCTCGCCGCTTTCTACCACAAAATTCCTGTCGGGCATGTCGAGGCCGGCCTGCGCTCGCATGATCGCTACTCGCCATTTCCCGAGGAATTGAATCGCACCCTCCTCTCCCGCATTGCGCAATGGCACTTCGCTCCGACCGCCTATGCCGCGGATTTGCTTCGAGGCGAGAACATCGACAACGCCTCGATTTATATCACCGGCAATACCGTTGTGGACGCCCTGCATTGGATGTCGCGCCACCTCCGCCACCGCGAAATTCGTCCCGGCATTCTGAATGGGCAGCGAAAACTCGTCCTTGTCACCTGCCATCGCCGCGAAAACATCGGGCTCCCCATGCGATCCGTCGCACTCGCCATCAAGCACCTCGCCGACTCGCATCCCGAGGCCCACTTTCTTTTTCCCATGCACCCGAATCCCGGAGTCCGTGAGTTGATCCAGCCCATTCTCTCCAAGCAAAACGGCGTCACACTTTGCGAGCCTCTGAAATACGAGGAATTCCTCTCCGCCTTGCACCAATCCTATTTTGTGATCTCCGACTCCGGCGGGGTCCAAGAAGAAGCCACCGCCCTCGGCAAGCCCGTCCTCGTCCTACGGCGCGAAACCGAGCGCCCCGAAGGCGTCGAAGCCGGCACGCTTCGTCTCGTCGGAACGGATGTCCAGGAAATCCTCCGTGCGGGCCACGAGCTTTTGGTGAACCCCGAAAGCCACGGAGCGATGTCCAACGGATCCGGAGTTTTCGGTGATGGGAAAGCCGCTCAAAAAATCCAAAAAATCCTCGAGCAAAACCTCACCACAGCCAATCGCATCCTGCCCTTCAAGAAACCGACAGGTAAACTGGTTTTGATGGAGTAGGAGAATGGCGGAAGGGGCGGGATTGATTCCGGCCTGAGGCCTCCACCCCTTCGGGGCACTTCGTGTCGATGCCGCTGGCGCGGCGGTCGAACGGCGATCTCATCCCGCCCTGGGATAGAGAGTGTCCACTTTGCGGAGAATGGCGGAAGGGGCGGGATTCGAACCCGCGGTAGCTTGCGCTACGTTCGATTTCGAGTCGAGTGCCTTAAACCGGACTCAGCCACCCTTCCTAAAGGTTCGATAGCGAACTAACTGCAATCTCGTTCAAGCTCCCACCCCTCAGCAAGAAAAATGCTGCGCCAATCTCCAAGCCGCTCATCGCGAATCCAGAAGAATTAACCACGGAGGACACAGAGAGCACAGAGGGTGAGTGAATTGCTCCGAATTGTAGGGGGCGGTTTTGTCCGAACCGCCGCTTTCATAAACCGCTCCTGTGAATCCTGTTCTCCTGTCTAAAAATCCGTTTTCGGGCTAATCGCGGTATTGGTTGGTGACTTCGATAAAATTTCGGACGCGTTTGATTTCGGAGAGGGAGATGGTGTTGCGGGCCCAGAGGGTGCTGGAGGACCCACCGTCGAGGTTCAGGGCCGTGGTGGGTTTCCAGGAGCCGAGGATTTTTGGGAGCGCGAGGATTTCGGCGGTGTCGGCGAGGGAGACGGAGGTCAGGTAGAGGAGGGCAGCTTGGTTGGCGGAGCCGGTGGCGACGGCCGTGCGGCGGGCGATTTTTTCGGCGTTCAAGCCGGGGACGGGGGCGGAATTTTCGATGAGCATCGGGCCGCATTGGATGGCTTCGCGGTAAGCGCCGGGATTGGGGTCGAAACGGGCGGAGCGGAAAATCGACAGGGTGCCTTTCGGGGAGGTGGCCACGATGCCGCTGAGAATTTTCGCTTTTTTGAATTTTTGGCGGGTTTTTCCCTCCGAAATGACGAGGCCGACGGGGGTGAAATCGGGCTCGAAATACCCGCCGTTGACTCCGCCGATCGCTTGGCGGGATTCCAAAAGGCTCGCGAGCCGGGTTTCGCCGGGTTTCGGGCTATCCACCAGGCGAATGGTGTGGGCGCGGGTGTTGAAAACGATGGCAACGAGCCGGGCGTGGCCATCTGGGTTTTTCCGCTGCAACTGGGTTTCCAAAACCTCGACGCCGTCGGCGGGGGTTCCGAGGATTTGGGTGGAGAGGATTTCCCAGTCGGCTCGGGTGGTTCCACAGAACGCAAGAAGGGCGGCAACGAATGCCGCCCTTTTGCTTTTTAGGATGCTTTTCAACAAGGCCGGAACTATTCGCCGTTCTTGCTCAGGCGCGTGAGGACGCTGAGGTCTTCGAGCGTGGTGGTGTCGCCGGTGATCTGGACTCCGGCGGCGATTTGCTTGAGGAGGCGGCGCATGATTTTTCCGCTGCGGGTTTTTGGCAAGGCCTCGGCGAAACGGATTTCGTCCGGCTTGGCGATGGGGCCGATCGCCTTGGCGACATGGGAGCGGATTTTCTCGGCGAGTTCTTTGCTGGCGATATGGCCTTCCTTAAGGACGACAAATGCCACGACGCCCTGGCCTTTGATTTCATCGGGACGACCGACGACAGCGGCCTCGGCGGCGGAATCATGGCCGACGATGGCGCTTTCCACTTCGGCGGTTCCGAGTCGGTGACCGGCGACATTGAGGACATCGTCAATGCGGCCGATGACCCAGAAATAGCCGTCCTTGTCGCGGCGGGCGCCGTCACCGGTGAAGTAGCAGCCTTTGACTTCGGACCAGTAGGTTTTTTTGTAGCGGGCTTTGTCGCCGTAAATGGTGCGGAGCATCGAGGGCCAGGGCTTGCGGATGACGAGTTTTCCGCTTTCGCCGTGGGGCACTTCCTTCCCGTTGTCATCCACGATGGCGGCGTCGACCCCGAAGAAGGGGAGGGTGGCGGTGCCGGGTTTGAGCGGCGTGGCGCCGGGGAGCGGGGAAATAAGGATCGCGCCGGTCTCGGTTTGCCACCAGGTGTCCATGATCGGGCAACGCTCGGCACCGATCATTTTGTGATACCACATCCAGGCCTCGGGATTGATCGGCTCACCGACCGAGCCGAGGAGTCGGAGTGAGGAGAGGTCGTGTTTTTTCGGCCAATCGTCGCCCCATTTCATGAAAGCGCGGATGGCCGTGGGCGCGGTGTAAAGAATGGTCACGCGCTGCTCGGCGATGATTTTCCAAAAACGGTCGGGCTCTGGCCAGTTCGGCGCGCCCTCATAGAGCATGCAGGTCGTGCCGTTGGCGAGCGGACCGTAGACGAGGTAGCTGTGGCCCGTGATCCAGCCGACATCAGCGGTGCACCAGTAGATGTCGTTTTCCTTGAAGTCAAAGATGTATCGGCTGGTGGCGGCGGTGCCGACCATGTAGCCGCCGGTGGTGTGCAGGATGCCCTTGGGTTTTCCTGTCGAGCCGCTGGTGTAGAGAATGAAGAGGGGATGCTCGCTATCCACCGGCACAGCGGGGCAGTCGGCGCTGACATACTGGGCCTCTTGATGCCACCAGACATCGCGGTCCTCTTGGATGTTGACCTCAATATCGGTGCGCTTGGCGACGATCACGCGCTTCACCTGGGTATTGCCGACGAGGGCGTGGTCGACATTCTGCTTGATGGTGACGATCTGCCCACGGCGGTAGCCGGCGTCGGCGGTGACGACAATTTTCGCGCCACTATCGGCGAGGCGGTCCTTGATGCTATCGCTGCTGAATCCGCCGAAAACCACGGTGTGGACGGCGCCGATGCGGGCGCAACCGAGCATGGCGATGACGGCTTCGGGAATGAGCGGCATGTAGATCAGAACGCGGTCGCCTTTTTTCACGCCGTTCCGCTTGAGGATATTTGAAAACACGCAGACCTCGCGGTGGAGTTGCTGGTAGGTGAGGGTCTTTTTGTCACCGGGTTCACCCTCCCAAATGATGGCGGCCTTGTTGCGGCGGGGACCGTCGAGATGGCGGTCGAGGCAGTTCTCGCTGGCATTGAGTTGTCCACCGACGAACCACTCGGCGTAGGGGAGTTTCCAGTTCAGGACTTTTTTCCACTTTTTGCTCCAGACAAGATGCGAAGCCTCGCGGGCCCAGAATTTCTCGGGGTTCTTGAGGGATTTTGCGTGGAGTTTTTTGTATTCGGCGAAGGATTTGACCTCTGCCGCGCGGGCGATTTCTTTCGAAGGTTTGAAAACGCGGGTTTCTTCTTGGTGGGATTCGGTGTTTTTAGCCATAGGGAACGGGGCGGAGATTTAATGCAGAATCCGGAGCCGTTGGCAATGGGGGTTCAGAAAAAATCCCTTCTTGCCAATCCAACCAGGCTGTCGGCTAAGTGATGGCGTGTTTCAGGTGATATTCAACTCCATCAGCGCCGGGGAAATGGCCGCATTGCCGAAAGATCTGCAGCTCGATCTTCTGGCTGAGTTCCATTTTTTGCCGAGTGATTTGGACTCTTTGGAGGATGAGAAATTCGGCCGCGTCTCGAGAGATGGCCGTTCACTGCATCGCTACCGGGCGCGGGATTACCGGATTTATTTCGAGCGCCACCCCGACGGGATTCTCATCCACCGCGTGCTCCACAAAAACACCATCCGCGATTTTCTTTTCCGCTCGAACCTTCCGCTCGACGAGGAGGACGGTGCTCTGGAGAAAACCAGTGGCTTCTGGTCCCTCATCCGCGAAGCGGAAGAGGCTCGGGCGTAATTCACGCCGCCGCTTGCCAACTCTCTTACGGATTGGTTATCTCCATTTGCTTATGAAATTTTATGCAACCGCGATCGCGCTTTTGGCGTCCGTCATGTCCTCACAGGCTGCTCCCCAGGAAGCCGCTGAGACAAACCTCTGGCAGGTTTTGGTGTCGGGCGGGCCGGTGATGTATCCGCTGGCTGGTTTGTCGATTTTGGCGTTGATGCTGATCGTGGCTTACACCTTTTCCATGCGGCGGGGATCTGTTGTCAGCGGGCGCTACATGCAGGCGGCGGAGGCTCTGATCCGAAAAAAGGATTACCTTGGTCTTCTCTCGCTCTCCAGTCGCCACAGCCAGGCGATCGCCGGCGTGATGGAGCGCTCCATGAATTTTCTCACTCAAAACTCCAACGCTTCCCTCTCCGAGGCCCGCGAAATCGCCCAAGCCGAGGGCGTTCGTCTCGCCGGGCTGTGGAATCAGCGCATCAGCTATCTTGCGGATATCGGATCGATCGCACCGATGCTCGGGCTTTTTGGAACGGTTTTGGGAATGATCAAATCCTTCTCCGTCGTGGCGAGTGACATCGCGGCCTCGCGTCCGATGATGCTGGCTGATGGCGTCGCCGAGGCGCTTGTGACGACCGCCGCCGGTTTGATGATCGGGATTCCGGTCATGGCCGCCTACGCGTTTTTCCGTGGCCGGGTGCAGTCGATGGTTTCGGATCTTGAGGCCGCCTCCACCATTCTCATGGCCCAACTCGGGGCAGGCAATTCCGACTCCTCGAAGAATTGAACGAATGAATTTTCGTGGCTCCATTCAAAACAACGCGCCGGGGTTTCAGATCGCCCCGATGGTGGACATTGTTTTCCTGCTGCTGATTTTCTTTCTCGTGACTTGGAATTTTTCACGCAACGAGACCGAGTTGGATGTCAAAGTCCCGAAAGCCCGTGAGGGAAAGGAAACCCGGCGGGCTGTCGGGGAAGTCATCCTGAATGTCAAAAGTAACGGCACCGTGGTCATGAACCGCCGCCAAATGAACGCGGCAGAACTTCAGGACACGCTCCAAAAAATCGCCTCCCTCTACCCCGATCAGGCCGTGATCCTGCGCGGTGACGAGAGCACTGACTACCGTCATGTCGTCGAGGTTCTGGATACTTGCCGTCGGGCAAACATCTGGAATGTCGCATTTGCGACCAGTCGCCCCGAATGAGGATTGCCGGCCTGCTGCTTCTCGCGGCAACCCCGCTGATCGCCCAAGAACCCATCGAGGTGCGGCGTGCTCTTCCGGCGACCGCTGTCGACCCGGCGGGTTATCAAAATCCCGCCTGGATGGATCACTTGCCTCCAGAAATCCGCCGCGCCGAACCCGTTCATCCGGTCCAAATCCCCGCGCCGGTCGTGATCGCCAATCCAGATCCTGTGCCGACTCCCGTGCCAGTAGCCCCGCCGGTTCCCGTTGCGACTCCAGAGCCCGCGCCGGTGGCTGTGGAAACCACACCGACGAACAGCAAAGCCGAGGAAGCGCTTGCCAGAGCGAATAATTTTTACGCCCGAAAAATGCCGGAGTTCGCGATTCCGGAATACGAGAAATTCCTGATCTTGCAGACCAGTGGGCCGGGGAGGGACGGGGCGCTTTTCCGACTCGCCGAGAGCCACCGCATTTCCGGCAACCCAGCGGCGGCTCGCATCGCCTACGAAAAGCTCGTGAATGAATTCCAGTCTGGCGAGTTCGCCGCCGCCGGCGCATTCCGTTTGGGCGAAATTCTCTTCGCCGAAAAATTCTACGAACCCGCGACGATCCAATTCGAGTTGGCCGCTCGTGAGGCCACGGAGCCGGGCATTCGTCTCGCTTCCACCTATTTTGCCGCCCGTGGGCTTGATGCCTTGAAACGCGACGATTCCGCCGAGGAGCGGTATCGCTCCGTGCTCGAGCAGACGGCTGATAATCCCTATCTCGAAAATGCGGCCATGGCGCTTGGGGCGCTGCAACTCCGTCGTGGAAAAAACGAGGCCGCTCTGAAGACCTACGAGACCCTTTCGCAAATCGCCACCGCGCCCGATGTCTCCGCGAGCGCCGCCTTGCAAGCGGCACGGCTTGCCAAGGAATCCGGCGCGAACGCGAAAGCCTTCTCGCTTTTCGAGGCCGCGGCCCAGAAATCCGCTGATCCGAAAACCCAATCCGAGGCGCTCGTGGAATCCCTCCGCCTCCGCTATCAAGCGAAGGACTTCGAGGGCGTGGTGAAAGCCGCCACGGCCGCCGTGGCATCCATGGACCCCACCGCCCGCGCCGAAGTCATCCAAATCCTCGCCGCCTCCCTGCGCCAGACCGGTCGTGAAAACGAGGCCCGCCAAGCCTACGACCGGCTTCTCGCCGAACACGCCGCTTCGGCCACGCCCGAGATTCTCTACCAACGCCTGTTGACTCTCTATGCGTTGAAAGATCCGACGCTGCCTGCCGAAGCCGACAAGTTTTTGCAAACCTCCGCCGAGCCCAAGCAGAAAGCCGCCGTGTCATTGCTCAAAGCCGAATCCCTTTTTCAACGCAACGAATACGCCGCCGCCGCGCGGGCTTACGAACCGATCTTGGCGAACACCTGGCTCACCAAAGATCAGCAAACAGCGGCTCTCTACAAATTCGCGTGGGCACTCAGCTCCTCGGGAGATTTTGCCGGAGCGGTGCGTGCCTATACCGAATTCCTTGCCAAAAATCCGAACGACAAACTCGCTTCCGGGGCGCTCTTTCAGCGCGGGTTGGCCCAGCAAAAAATGAAAGCCTATCCCGAGGCCGTGGCGGATTTTGATTTGCTCCTGAAAGATTACTCGATGAGCAAGGATGTGGAATTGGCCTTGCTCCAAAAGGCTCTCACGCTGGGCACGCTGAACAAATATCCCGAGATGGCGTCCGTCTTTCGCGAGTTGCTCGCGAAGTATCCGCAGTCCGCCGCCGCCGCGCAGGCGAATTACTGGATTGGTTGGGAAGCCAGTGAAAAGAAGAACCACAAGGAAGCCCTGCCATTCCTCGACCGCGCCCGCACTCTCGACGCCAAAAACTACGGCGAGCGGGCCTCGCTTCGCATCATTCTGTCTTTTTACCAACTTGAGAATCTCGAGTCCCTCGGTGCCGAGGTCGATCGCTATCAGGGCGCGCCTCTGCCTCCCCAAATCCTCGCTTGGCTCTCGCAAGGCTTGATCGAAAAAGGCGAATTCGCCAACGCTGCTAAAATCCTCCAACCCCTCGCCGATCAGCCGGCCTCAGCCACTCCGGATATTTTGATTCTTCTGTCCGAGGCGCGTCTCGGTTTGGGAGATTTTGCCGGAGCGGGTCAGGCCGCCGACAAATTCCTCGCCGCCGTTTCCCAGCCTCCCGCTCAAGCGAGAGGAAACATCGCCAAGGCCCGAGCCGAAGCCGGGCTGCAGCGTTATCCAAGTGCCCGTCAAGCGGTGGACCAAGCCCTCTTTCTACAACCCGAAGGCCGCCTCAACTCCGAAGCGCGTATCGCTTCCGGGGATGTTTATTTTGCCGAGGGGGACTACGACAGTGCCGCTCGGGCCTTTCTTTCCGTGTCGGTTCTCAGTGACGACCAAAAGCTCGCCCCGAAGGCCTTATCGCGCGCTGCCGAATCCTACGAGCGGGCCAACAACCCCGAGGAAGCCGACAAGGTTCTCAAAGAACTCGCGGAGCGTTTTCCAAACTACCGTCGCGATTCTTGAGTTGATGCTCCTCTTTGGCGGGTGCCTGCTTCATCTCCACCAATAATCAGAAGAGGCCGGTGCGAGGGTTTCCCTGATCTTGATTGGAGAAACCCAGTAGACCATGGTGGTCGAATGACAGCTGTTTCGACCGATTTGATCTCGGAAATCCTCGAATTGAAGCGCGCCCGCAACGCGGTGATCCTCGCGCACAACTACCAAATCGCCGCGATCCAGGAGGTGGCTGATTTTGTGGGCGACTCTCTAGGGCTCAGCCGCCAAGCGGCCGCGACCGGTGCCGAGGTGATCGCCTTTTGCGGCGTTCATTTCATGGGCGAGACGGCGAAGATTTTGAGCCCGGGAAAAACCGTGGTCATTCCGGACATGGATGCTGGTTGCTCGCTCTCAGATTCCTGCCCGCCGGAAAAGCTCGCCGCGTTTCTCGAGGAGCACCGCGATAAGAACTACTATGTCATCGCCTACATCAATTGCAGTGCGGGTGTGAAGTCACTGTCCGATGTGATTGTGACGAGTGGCAACGCCGTCAAAATCGTCAACGCCGCGCCGAAGGATCGCAACATCCTCTTCGTGCCCGACCAAAACCTCGGCGCATGGGTAATGGAGCAAACCGGTCGCAAAATGGATCTTTGGCGGGGGAGTTGCTATGTGCATGTGGAGTTCACGCGTGAGAGCATCAACCGGATCAAGGCAGAATACCCTGGGGCGTTCGTCGTGGCTCATCCCGAGTGCACGCATGCGGTGCGGCTTTTGGCCGACGAGGTCTGCTCGACCGAGAAAATGGTCTCGTTCTGCCGCGAGAACCCGGCGAAGGATTTCATCATCGTTACCGAGAGCGGCATGCTCCACCGGCTACGCCGCGAGGTTCCGGGGAAAAATTTCATCCCTGGCCCGACCGACCACTGCGCGTGCGCGGATTGCCGCTACATGAAATTGAACACGCTGGAAAAGCTGCGCGACTGCCTGGCGAACCTCGAACCGCAAATCCACATTCCCGAGGAAACCCGGGCCAAGGCCGAGCGCGCGGTGCGTCGGATGTTGGAGCAATCCTGATCCAGCCTCGACACCGGCCGCGTGCTGTGGAATGGGATGTGGGATGGCAATAGACGCGATACTTTTTGATTTGGACGACACCTTGATCGTCGATGAGGCGGTTTCCAAAGAGGCGCTGGCCTCGACGGCGAAAAAAGCCGCGAGCGAATGCGGCATCGATCCCGCCTGCATGACGAAGGATGTGCACCGCATCGGCTCCGGCCTCTGGCGCGAGGGCCCGTGCCATCCCTACACGAAATCGATCGGCATCAGTTTTCACGAGTGCCTCTGGGGACGCTTCGAAGGCGAGTCGCCGGAGCTGACCGCTCTGAGGAATTGGGCGTCGCGCTACCGGGTCGAGGTTTTCTCTGCCGCTCTGGCCGCACAGGAGCAACCCGACGAGGATTTGGCTGAGACACTCGCCGCGCACTTCAGCACCGAGCGCCGCCGCCTTCAGCGCCTCATGCCCGACGCGGTCGAAACGCTCGTTCGTCTTAAAGCTGATTACAAAGTCGCCCTCCTCACCAACGGGGCCCCGGATTTGCAGCGCGAAAAAATCGCCGCCTCCGGCCTATGCGCGTATTTCGATGCCATCGCCGTTTCCGGCGAGCGCGGGGTGGGGAAACCCAAACCCGAAATCTTCCAAATGCTCCTTGCTGATCTCGGAGTCACCGCCGACCGCGCCGTGATGGTCGGCAACAGCCTCGAGCGCGACATCGCCGGGGCGCTCAATGCTAATCTTGCGTCCGCCATTTGGATTCAAGTTCCCGGCTCCGAAGAGCGCGCCGATGTGGCCCCACACCACACGATCCGAGGATTGCACGAAATCCCTGCGCTGGTGGCGGGGATGTGATCCTCCGCGCATCGCTCTCCCGTTTCATGTGGAGGGCTGTCCTCCGTGACAGCCCATTTTTGCGAGCGAAGCCCGCCCCTGTAAAAAATGAGGGGGCCGCGCTGGCGCGCGGGGATTATGGGCGCCGACGGAGCGTCGCCCTCCAAGTGGCTTCAGGCCTTCTTTGAGGGAAGGTGGTCCAGACAGAATTCTTGGCCGGTTGCGGTGACACGGAATTCCGCCTCGGGGTGGGTTAGTTCGGTGGCGTCGCAGTTTTCGCACCGGTGGAGGGCTTCCGAGGTTTTGGCGGATTGGAAGCGCGCACGGCGGTTGGCGGTTTGGCGTTGGTCCATCCGGTTTCGTAGGAATGAGGGGCCGAAAAAGAGGAGGTAGTTCCCGAGGCACATGACGACCATCATTTTGGCCGAGAGCGGCCCGAAAACCAGATACAGGGCCGGAAGCAGTAGGCTGAACAGCGCCACCCATTTCATTTTCACCGGCAGGATCAGGAACAGCAGAATTTCGAAATTTGGAGCCAGCGTGGCGACGGCGAGGAACAGTGAGAGGTTGAGAAAAAAATTCCCGCCGCTGACGCCGAAGATAAAAGCCGAGGCGATGCAGAGGAACATCCCGAGGAGGTAATAGGCATTCAGGCGAAAAGCTCCCCAACTTGACTCGAGCATGTCGCCGATCCACCAGGTGAAGAGCAGGTAGAAAATGATCCAAAGAATCCGGGTCGTTTCGGGAATGAAAATCCATGTCACGAGCCGCCAGACCTCGCCGCGCAGCACGGCGGAGCGGTCGAGATCCAGCACAGCCGCGTAGCCTGGTTCGAATGTGACGATCAGGAAAACCAGGGCGTTGAAGGCGACGACATAGCGGATCAAGCCGGGAATGGCGAAACGGCTGAGGGATTTTTCGAGGCGGTCGAGAAAGGTCATGGTTGCGGGAAGTTCTCTATTTCGAATGCGTGTTTGTAAATTTCGGAAGCTCGCGGAGGGAGGCCTCGCGGGCCCATTCGGGGAAATCCTCGGGCAATGGTGCGGTGAAGGAGAGGACTTGGCCCGTGGCGGGGTGGGTGAAGGCCAGCTTCCATGCATGGAGCATGTGACGCTCAAATTTTCCGCGCCGGCCATAGGCAGGGTCTCCCGACACGGAATGCCCGAGGTGTTTCAAGTGAACGCGAATCTGGTGCGTGCGGCCGGTCTTGGGATGGCATTGGACGAGAGCTTTTCCCTCGCGGGAATCCAACACACGGTAGTGAGTCAGAGCCTCGCGGCCCCGATCAATGACGGCCATTTTTTGGCGGTGGATGGCGTGCCGACCGATGGCGGCATCGATTTTTCCGTGAGGCATGCGGGGGACTCCATCGACCAGGGCGAGGTAGGTTTTTTCGACATTCCGGGAGGCGAACTGATCGGCAAGCGAGCGGTGGGTTTGTTCGGTTTTCGCGACCACGAGGACTCCGGAAGTTTCCTTGTCGAGTCGGTGGACGATGCCCGGACGCTCCGTTCCGCCGACGACCTCGATGCCTGCGCAGTGGTGAAGGAGGCCGTTGGCAAGGGTGCCTTCGCGGTTTCCCGCGCCCGGGTGGACGACGAGGCCAGCAGGTTTGTCGAGGACGAGGAGGTGTTCATCCTCGAAAAGAATGCCCAACGGCATCTCCTGCGCAGCGAGGGGGGAGGGGAGGGTTTCCTCGGGAATCTCCAAAACCACGGAATCACCCTCGCGCAGGACGAGCGAGGGTTTGGCCGGAGTGCCATTCACGCGGGCGCGTCCATCACGGATGAAACTCTGTAAGCGGGAGCGGGAAAAATCGGGACAGAGACCGCCGAGAAACCGGTCGAGGCGCTCACCGGCATCGGCGGGCCCGGCAATGGATTCGACGCGGTTGGAAGGCGGGTTGGACATGGAGGAGAAGGTAGTGCAGTTTCGCCACCGCCGTAAACTCCAGTCCCTTCCTTCATGCCAAACTACGAGGATTATCCATCAACTCCTGGCGAGGATTCGCCACTTTACGAATCATGTCCCGAATGTGGTGAGGTGATGGATATGGGCACGATTCAGATTTTCTCCCGCGTGGCGTGTTCAGCTTGTGGAGTGGAGTTCATGGCCCGGTGTCATATTGACCGTTTTCAAATCCTCGAATCGATTGCCGAGGGGGGGACCTCTTCGGTTTTCAAGGCCGTGGAGAAAAATTCAGGCCGCGTGGTGGCTTTGAAAGTCATGAAACAGGATGCTCAACACGAAATCCAAACCCTCGCGATCATGGAGGTCAACCATCCGAATATCGTTAGTTTTTTTTCGTTAGGGCACGCGCAAGGGAACTTATACCTCGCGATGGAGTTTCTTGGCGGAGGTTCCCTTGATGATTTGATTCAAGAGAGGGGACCGATCAATGAAGCGACTGTGTTGAGCATCGGGATTCAGGTGGCGGAGGGCCTGTCAGTCGCTCTAGCGCGTGGGTTGATCCACCGCGACATCAAACCTGCGAATATTTTATTCACTGATTCACAGACCGCGAAATTGGTGGATTTCGGTCTTAGTGCCCAACCGCTCGGCGAAGTTTGGGGGACGCCTGACTATATCGCCCCCGAGAAACTCGCCGAGCAACCCGAGGATTTTCGTAGCGATATCTACAGTCTCGGCTCGACGCTCTTTCATGCCCTAACAGGTCAGCCTCCTTATAAAACAGACAATGTCCCACTCGCGGACTTGCGGGATTTAAAAAATCACCCGGTCGATCTTCGTGAGTTGGCGCCCGGCGTTGGCGAGGAAACTGCGCGAGTCGTTCATCGCATGATGGCTCTTGAGCCATCCGAGCGCCTAGCGGACTATCACGAATTGATCACTCAACTCCAAATGGCTTTGGGGGAAGTCCCTTCTCGCTCACATTGACGCCACTCGTTGTTGACGAGTAGTCTTTAGCTCATTCGCGAAATGAGCATCCTTGATCGATATGTCCTGAAAAAATTCCTCGTGCCGTTCGCGTATTGTTTTTTCGGGTTTGTGAGCATTTGGTTCATCTTCGACCTAGCCGATAACATTGGGGATTTTATCAAAGGCCAGCCGAGTTTTGAGGTTTTGCTAGGGTATTATGCCACGCAGGTTCCGGAGATTATTGTTATAGCCCTCCCGCTCGCCGCCTTGCTGGCCATCTTGTATGCGTTGGCCGCGATGTCCCGGGCAAATGAAATCATTTCCATGCTCGGAGCTGGCAGAAGTGTTGTGCGAATCTTATGCCCTCTCATTTTTGCGGGCGTGATTCTTTCAATAATAAATGCCTATTTTAACTACGAGAGTGCCCCGAAGGCCTCTGGGGTAAAAAAAATAATTATTAGTGAGATAAACGACGGTAAAAAGAAGGATCGCACGATCCGCGGAAATCTTTTTATCAATCGGGAGGACAAGCGTTTTTGGTTTGCTTCAAAATTATCAATCGAAAGAAGTATATTGTCGGATATACATGTGGTTCAGCAGGATTCTGATGGGAAAATAATTGAGCAATGGTATGCCAATGAAGCAAAATTTGAACCGGATACCGGTGTATGGTTTTTCAAAAATGCCCGTCATGTGATTGTGGACCAAAATGGTGACATCACTACAAATGAGTTACACGACTCGATGGTTATTGATAAATTTAATGAAACAATATGGAGGCTGGCGAGTTCTACGCTTAAGGCGGATTTTTTATCGGTTCCAGAACTCCGAGAATACCTTAAGTTCAACAGTGATTATCCCGAAAAACGACTCGCGCCTTATCGAATGCATCTTCACTACCGATGGGCAACCCCTACAGTTTGCTTTCTTGTCGTCTTGGTAGCCGCGCCTTGTGGGATTGTTTATTCCAGACGGGGAATGCTTGGAGGTGTGGCGTTGGCGATCGGGCTGTTTTTTTCACTGGTTTTCCTGAGCAATCTTTTCTTGGCACTGGGTAAGGGGGGGCGCGTTTCGCCGTTTATAGCGGCTTGGGGGCCGATGATCGCTTTTTTCGCCGTCGGGCTGTATCTCCTCTGGATGCGTTCGACAAACAGGGACCTCCCCCGACTCCGAATTCCGGGACTTTCATGATGCAAGCCGATTGGGAAATCAAATCACGGGCCCACCAGTGCTCACGCACCGGGAGGGAATTTGCTGAGGGTGAGTTTTTCTACACGATCCTTGTTCGAGAGGGGGAGGGTTTCCTTCGAGAGGACATGAGCGAAGAGGCGTGGAACGAACGAAACGAAAACATTCAGCCGTTCTCATTCTGGCGTTCCAAATACGAGCCGCCGGCCCCGCCGCCTGCCGAGCCACTGCCTCGCGATGATGCCGAGGGATTGCTGCGCCGATTGATCCAGGAAAACGACCCCACCTACTCGAATGTCCGCTACATTTTGGCCCTCATGTTGGAGCGCAAGCGAGTGATCCGGCCGCTGGAAAGTTCGGACGACGACATGCTGGTTTACGAACACCTCGCCACGGGGGAGACTTTCGTGCTGGCGAATCCCAAACTTTCGTTCGAACGCATTCCCGAGGTTCAACGCGAGGTCTCGGCGCTGCTCGCTCCTGCAGCCTGACATGGCGGCGCAAAACGCCCCGCTGCTTTTCCTCGCGCCCATGGCGGGTGTGACGAACACGGTCTTTCGCAGACTCTGCAAAAATCTAGGTGCCGATGTGCTCACCACGGAGTTCGTATCCGCCGAGGGGATTCTTCATCGCAACGAGCGAACCCGGCGCTACATCGAGTTTCAGCCCGATGAGCGTCCGGTGGGAGTTCAGCTTTTTGGTGCGAGTCCCGAGCGGCTCGCGGAGGCCGCAAAGGCTGTCATTGACTGGGTCGGGCCGGATTTTATCGATCTGAATTTCGGTTGTCCGGTGAATAAAGTGGTCTCGCGCAACGGAGGCTCCTCGCTGCTCAAAGATTGTCCGCTTTTGAAAAAAGTCGCCGCGTCGGTGGTCTCGGCGGCCGGGCCGGTTCCAGTCACCGCAAAAATCCGGATCGGCTGGGATTCGAAAACAATCAACGCCACGGAAACGGCGCGGATTTTGGAGGGCGAGGGGATTAAGCGTTTGGCCGTTCACGGGCGAACCAAGGAGCAGGGCTACACTGGGCAAGCCGATTGGGCGGTGATTTCGGCGGTTGTTTCTGCAGTTCGGATTCCTGTGATCGGTAATGGCGATTTGGATTCCGCCACGATCGCCTTGGCGCGCTGGAAAGAATCCGGAGCCGCTGGTCTCATGATCGGCCGTGCGGCGATGAACCACCCGTGGATTTTCCGGGAAATCCGAATGGCTTTGGATGGTGGGGCGAGTGCTCCAGTGGTTGGTCTCCGCGAGAAGTGGGATTTTATCCTTCATCATGCCGAACTCGAAATCGCTTGGTGGAATGGCGTGGAGGAGCCGGCGATAAAATCCATGCGTTCCCGTCTCATGTCTTACACCCGGGGGCTGCCGGGTGGAGCCCGCTTGAGGGAGAGTTTGCAGCATCTGGACTCATTAGCCCGCCTCCGCGAAATCGCCGAGGAGCATTCCTCCGCACATAACGAGTGCGCATAAAAGATGGGAAAATCTTTGCGCGATCGAAATCCACGCGGATAGGATCGAGGCACATGGCAAAGCGTCGCCCTATCAAGATCGGCCGTCACACCCTCGGCGGCCGGGAACTCCTTTTTATTCTAGGCCCCTGCGTCATGGAGTCGCCGGCCTTCACTCGCCGGATGGCGACCCGGATCAAAAAAATCTGTGATGGCGAGGGGGCTTCCTTCGTATTCAAAGCCTCCTATGACAAAGCGAATCGCACCTCGGTGAAATCTTTCCGCGGCACTTCGGTTCGCGATGGGGGTGCCCTCCTGGCCGAGATCGGAGCTGCCATCGAGGCCCCGGTCACCACCGATATCCACTCGCCCGAAGAAGCCCAAATCGCTGCCGAGTTTGTCGATATCCTCCAAATCCCCGCGTTCCTCTGCCGTCAAACCGATCTCATCGTGACAGCGGCCCAAACCGGCCGGGTGGTGAATGTCAAAAAAGGCCAATTCCTCGCTCCGTGGGATATGAAAAATGTTGCCACCAAACTCGTGGGGGCCGGTTGCCGGGACTATTTCTTCACCGAGCGCGGAACGACCTTCGGCTACAACAATCTGGTTGCCGACATGCGCTCGATCCCCTGGATGCAGGAACTCGGCGCACAAGTGGTATTCGACGCCACCCACTCGGTTCAGCGCCCCGGTGGGGCAGGGGATACCACTTCCGGCGATGGGACGTTGGCACCTGTCCTGGCCCGGTCGGCGGTTTCCGCCGGTTGCGACGGGGTGTTTCTCGAGACTCACGAAAATCCCGCCCGTGCCCTCTCCGACGGTCCAAACCAAGTGCCGTTGCGCGACCTTCCGCGTCTCATCAAACAACTCCGAGCCCTTCGTGAAATTGTCGCCTAGAATTTTCCTGCTGACTCTGGGGTTTGCCATCCTTCCCTTGCAGGCGGATGACACGCCCAAGCCCTCGTCTTCCCCCGAAGAGAAGGAATTGGATCTCCCCGTTCCGGTCGGCATTCCCGTGAATGGCATCAAGATTCCACATTACAATTCGGATGGGAAATTGGCGCTGCTTCTCGAAGCCGATACGGCCCTGAAAAACGATGACGCCAATGTCCAATTCACCAATCTCAAGCTGGAGGCGCTGGATGAAGAGGACCGGAAAATTTTCGTTGAACTCCCCCAAGCGGTTCTTAACCTCGACACCCGAATCCTGACTGGAGACAAAACCGTCAACATCCGCCGAGAGGATTTTACCATTTCCGCCGATTGGATTGAGTTCAACACCAAGACCCGTTTCGGAACCGTGAGGGGAAATATCCACATGGTTCTCACCTCAGATGATCCTGATCTAGAAGTTACAACCCCATGAAAAAAATCGCTTTATTCAGTCTTTCATTGCTTTGCCCGCTGCTCGTTGCGTCCGCGCAGGAGTCCACGGGGGCCATTTCTACCTTGGAAGCCGACTCCAAAAAGAAGCCCGGTTTTCTGAGTCCCATGGGGGAGCGCCCCAAAGGTGCGAAAACCGAAATCACCGCTTCCGAGGAGGCCTCTTTCGATAACGAAAAAAATGTCGCCGAATTCAAGGGTGGCGTCGTGGTGAAGGATACCCAGTTCACCCTCTCCTGCGACACGCTGACCGTGAAGCTCGCCAAAGACCGAGGCGGCATTGAGGTCGCGGAGGCACGCGGGAATATCGTCGTCGTTCAAGCGACGGACCCTGCCAACCCCAAACAGGAAAAAGCCATCGGCCGTGCGGGCCAAATGACCTACAAGCCCGACACGGGCGATATCACCCTCCGAGAATGGCCCTCGATTCAGCAGGGCATCAACAATCAAGTCGCCACCGAGGTCGGCACAGTGATGTATCTCAAGAGTTCCGGCGAATCCCGCACGGTGGGTGGTAGCAAAACCGTCATTTCCGACACCGCAAAAGCCCAATGAGCGACGCTGTTTCCTCCGCTGGCTCTCTCCTCCGCACCGAGGGGTTGGTGAAAATCTACAATGGCCGCCGCGTTGTGAACGGTGTGGATATCAATGTCAAAAGCGGTGAGATCGTTGGTCTGCTCGGTCCCAATGGGGCCGGAAAGACGACGAGTTTCTACATGATCGTTGGCCTCGTGCGCCCGAACGGGGGACAGGTTTTTTTCCGCGATGCAGATGTCACCTCGATGCCGATGTATCAACGCGCCCGCCATGGCATGGGTTACCTGCCCCAGGAGGAATCGATTTTCCGAAAACTCACGGTGGAGGAAAACATCCTCGCGATACTCGAAACCACCGGCGCCTCGAAGAAGGAGCGCAAGCAACGATGTGAGGAATTACTCACCCGCTTCGGCATCGAGCACATCGCAAAAAATGAAGCGCTGACTCTCTCGGGCGGCGAGAAGCGCCGACTCACCATCGCCCGCTCGCTCGTCACGAATCCCTCGCTCCTCATGCTCGACGAGCCATTCAGCGGCGTGGATCCGATCGCCGTTCACGATGTTCAGCAAATCATCCAGGACCTCCGCTCGCAGGGACTCGCGATTCTTATTACCGACCACAATGTCCGAGAGACGCTCAATATCGTGGACCGCGCCTACCTCATCTTCGAAGGTCGCGTGGAGAGCCAAGGGAACAAGGAATTCCTGCTGAATGACCCGATTAGCCGCAAACTCTACCTCGGCGAATCCTTCTCCATGTGAGAAATTAGAATTTCCCGCTTGCGGACGCCGACTTGATGGGTCCACTTAGGTAATCTTTTTCCGATCTTTCCAATGACCCAATCGCCAAAAAAGGTAACGCACATCACCGTTGGCCATTTTTACGCGACCCACGCCGAAAAACTCGGTCTTCGTCTGGAGGGGAGTTCGCGTGGGCTCAATCGCCTCATCCGCGAGCCCACGATCAACCGCCCCGGCTTGGCTCTGGCGGGATTTTACAGTTATTTCGCCGTCAAACGCATTCAAGTCTTTGGCTCTGCCGAGATGGGCTATCTCAAGAGCCTCAGCCCGGTGACGCTGAAGGAACGCGTGCGCGTCATGCTGGCTCGTAAGATGCCGTGCATCGTTGTTGCGCGAAACCTTCCGATTCCGCCAGCCCTCCTCGATGCGGCCTCGGAATTCGAAATTCCGATCATGCGAACCAGCATGATCACGATGAAATTCATCAACGCCGCCACCATCCTGCTCGAGACCGATTTTTCGCCCTCGACTACCGAGCATGGAAGCATGGTCAGTATCCTTGGTGTGGGAACACTCATCCGTGGCGCCAGCGGAATCGGCAAAAGCGAGTGCGTCCTTGGCCTCATCGAGCGTGGATACAGTCTCGTTGCCGACGACCTCACGCGCTTCCGTTCCGTCGAGGGCTCCGAACTCATCGGCACGGCGGACGGCATTTCCCGATACCACATGGAAGTCCGCGGCATTGGCATTATCAACATCGCGTCGATTTTTGGCGTAGGCGCCGTGGTGCCACAGAAAAAACTCAACTTCGTCGTGACATTGAAGGATTGGCACGAGGTCGAGAATGTGGATAGAATAGGACTGGATCGCGAAACTTATGAAATCCTTGGCATCAAAGTCCCACATGTCACCTTGCCGGTTCGCATCGGCCGTGACATTGCACGGCTCGTGGAAGTAGCCGCGTTGGACCAGAAGCTCAAGGACATGGGAGAAAACAGCGCTCAGGAGTTCAACCAAAAGCTCCTTCACATGATCAGCGAACGCCGGAACAGATAAATGGGAATCCTTACTAAGAAAAAAACCACGGACGACGCGCAGCGCTGCAATAGCGAAGTGGTGATCGAAAATCGCAATGGCCTCCACGCTCGCCCTGCGGCGATGTTTGTTAAAATCTCCAGCCGCTATCGTGCCGAGGTTTGGGTTGAAAAAGACGGTGAGCGTGTGAATGGAAAAAGCATTATGGGCCTCATGATGCTCGCGGCTGGCAAAGGGTCCAAACTCATCATCCACGCCGAGGGTGCTGATGCTGAAAAAGCCGTCGCCGAAATCAAAAATCTCGTCGAAACCCGTTTCGGGGAGGACTAGTCACTTTCCCTCACACCCCATGCGGGTGATTTCTTTTTTTCACCGCTTGGCTTAGATTTTTATCCGCCATGCGACCCGAAAAATTTACCATCAAGCTCCGCGAGGCCCTGAACTCCGCCCTTGAGTCGGCCTCGAAAAACGACAACCCCGAGATCACACCGGAGCATTTCTTGCTCGCGCTCCTCGAGCAATCCGATGGTCTCGCCAAGCCACTCTTCGAAAAACTCGGCGTCTCCGTTTCCTCTCTCGAATCCCGCCTCAGCGACGCGATAGCCAAACTCGCTAAAGTCCGTGGCGCATCCCAGCCCCAAATCTCCCAGGAACTCCGCACAATCCTCGATGGTGCCGAGGGGGAGATGGCGGTGCTGAAAGACGAATTCACCAGCGTGGAGCACTTCCTCCTCGCGCTCATGACCACCAAGTGCGCCACCGCAAAAATGCTCGAGCAAAGCGGTGTCACCCGCGACCGCCTGATGCAGGCGCTCGTCGCCGTTCGTGGCAGTCAGCGCGTCACCGACCAAGACCCCGAGGGCAAATACCAAACCCTCGAAAAATACGGCCGCGACCTCACCGCTGCCGCCCGCGCGGGCAAGATCGATCCGGTCATTGGACGCGATGACGAGATCCGCCGCACCATGCAGGTCCTCTCCCGCCGTTCCAAAAACAACCCCGTCCTCATCGGCGAGCCGGGCGTGGGCAAGACCGCGATCGTGGAAGGCCTCGCCCGCCGCATCATTTCGGGGGATGTCCCCGAGTCCCTCAAAAACAAGCGCCTCATCGCGATGGATATCGGCTCGATGGTTGCCGGCGCAAAATTTCGCGGCGAGTTCGAAGATCGCCTCAAAGCCTTTCTCAAAGAAGTCACCGCCAGCGAAGGTGAGGTCATTCTTTTCATCGACGAACTCCACACCATCGTCGGCGCCGGGGCCGCCGAGGGCTCGATGGATGCCTCGAATCTCCTCAAACCCCAACTCGCCCGAGGCGAACTCCACACCATCGGTGCCACCACGCTCGACGAATATCGGAAATACATCGAGAAGGACGCCGCCCTCGAGCGCCGCTTCCAGCCTGTGATGGTCGGCGAGCCCAGCGTCGAGGACACCATCGCGATCCTGCGCGGACTCAAGGAACGCTATGAAGTCCATCACGGCGTGCGAATCCAAGACGCCGCCCTCATCGCCGCCGCCGTTCTCAGCGACCGCTACATCAGCGACAGATTCCTCCCCGACAAAGCCGTCGATCTCATGGATGAAGCTGCGTCCCGCCTGAAGATCGAACTCGAATCCCTCCCCACCGAACTCGACCAGCTCGAGCGCCAAGTCATGCAGCTCGAAATGGAACGCGCCGCTCTCAAGAAAGAAAAAGACGCCGCCAGTCGCGAGCGGCTCGAGAAATTGGAAAAAGAACTCGCCGACGCCAAGGAGCACGCCTCGACACTCCGTGCTCAGTGGCTCAAGGAAAAAGAGGAGATCGGCAAATCCCAAAAAGTCGCCGAGAAACTCGACCACCTCCGCGCCGAACTCGAGCAGGCGCAGCGTCGCGGCGACCTCCAACGCGCCAGCGAAATCCAATACGGCCTCATCCCCGCAGCCGAGGGGGAACTCCATAAAATCGAACCCGACTCGAAAGGCACCACGATCCTTCGCGAAGAAGTCACCGAAGAAGACATCGCAAAAGTCGTTTCCACCTGGACCGGCATCCCAGTTTCCCGACTGCAAGAAGGCGAGCGCGCCAAGCTCGTGAAAATGGAAGAGCGCCTCATGCAGCGCGTCATCGGCCAGCAACAAGCCATCAAAGCCGTCTCGAACGCCGTCCGCCGGGCCCGCGCCGGCCTGCAGGACGAAAACCGCCCCATCGGCTCCTTCCTCTTCCTCGGCCCCACCGGCGTCGGAAAAACCGAACTCTCCAAAGCCCTAGCCGAATTTCTCTTCGATGACGAAGCCGCGATCATCCGCCTCGACATGTCCGAATACATGGAGAAGCACACCGTTGCCCGACTCATCGGCGCGCCTCCCGGCTATGTCGGATACGAGGAAGGCGGGCAACTCAGCGAGGCTGTGCGCCGCAAGCCCTACGCCGTCGTCCTCTTTGACGAGGTGGAAAAAGCCCACCCCGATGTTTTTAATGTCCTCCTGCAGGTGCTCGATGACGGCCGCATCACGGATGGTCAAGGCCGCACAGTGGATTTTAAGAACACTGTGCTCATCATGACCTCGAACATCGGCAGCCAATTCATCATGGAAGACCTGCCGGTGGAGGAGCGGAACCGCCGCGTCCAAGAAGCGCTTCGCGGCCATTTCCGTCCGGAGTTCCTGAATCGCATCGATGAGATCATCATCTTCGACCGTCTCGATGCCTCCCAGATAACCAGCATTGTGGATATCCAACTCCAGAGACTCCTGACCCGCCTGCAGAAACAAAACCTGACGCTGACGCTCGACGATGCCGCCCGAAAATTCCTCGCCAAGGAAGGCTACGACCCCGCCTACGGAGCCCGCCCTCTGAAGCGAGTCATCCAACGCGAAATCCTCGACCCGCTCAGCCTGGAAATCCTCGACGGCAAATTCCTCGAAGGCGACCACATCACCGCCACCGAAAAAGACAACCGCCTGGTTTTCCTGCGTCCTGAGTAGTCCGCCCTCGACCAGCAGGCTGCTTCAGGTAGCAGCAACAATATCAATTTTCTGGCTTGGTGATTTCGCCCCGCTGCTTGTGACCCATGGCGTCGTAGGCCGCATATTTATACATCTCGGAGAGGGTGGGGTAGTTGTAGCAGGTCTCGATGAAGATCGAGGCGGTCTGCTTGAGGAGAAGTGCGGTGAGGCCGATGTGGACGAGATCTGTGGCCTCTTCGCCGATGACATGGATGCCGAGGAGTCGCATGTCGTCGGCAGCAAAGAGAAGTTTCAAAAACCCATCATCTTCTCCGATGATGAAGCCGCGGCTGTTTTGGGAGTAGCTGCTTCGCCCGACGACATACGGGATTTTCTTTTCGCGGAGGGATTCCTCGCTTTCTCCGGCGCTGGAGCATTCGGGGATTGTGTAAATGCCGAGAGGGAGGATTCGGGCGAGGTCGGTTTTGTATTTGAGATCGAAGGCATGGCACATCGCGACGCGGCCTTGCTCCATCGAAGTGGAGGCGAGGGCCGGAAAACCGATCACATCCCCTGCGGCGTAAATGTGCGGGAGCGAGGTTTGGTAGTGCTCGTTAACTTGGAGGAGGCCCCGTTTGTCGGGTTGGAGGCCGATATCTTCGAGGCCCATCCCGCTGGTGTTGCCTTGGCGACCGGCGGCTGCTAGGACGGCATCGAAGGATCGGACACCACCATTTTTCAGAACGGCTTCAATTTTTTCGCCGGAGGTGAGGGATTCGATCTGCTCGCCGAGCAGAAGTTCGATGCCCATTCCTCGCATGGCATTTTGAAGTGTCACAGAGACCTCGGCATCGAGAAAACCCAGCAGGCGATCACGGCCATCCACCAAAACGACCTTCACACCAAGCGCCGCAAAAATGCAGGCATATTCACTGCCGATCACGCCACCACCGATAATGAGCATCGAGGCGGGAAGCTCGGGAATCGAAAGAATCGTATCGGACTCGAAAAGCCGTGCGTCGTGCCAAGGGTAGGTGGCGGGGTGGTGTGGGCGGGTGCCAGTGGCGATCAGGATTTTTTCTGCGGTGAGGGTTTGGACTGTGCCGTCGTTTTGAGAGACCGAAATCGTGTTCGCATCAGAAAAAATAGCCGTCCCGTGGATCACCTCGACCTGGTGCCGACTCATGTTTTTTCGAATCCGGTCGCGCTCGCGGGTGCGGACATTGTGGAAATGGTGAAGGAAATTCTTGGCGTTGATGCGCTGGCTGAAGTCGAAGTCGAGGCCGTAAATCTCGCGCTTGCGGAATCCCGAGAGGTGAAGTGCGGTTTCGCGGAGGGTCTTGGAGGGGAGCGTGCCGGTGTTTGCCGCCGCGCCACCGGGGAAACCATCCTTCTCTATCATGGCGACTTTTTTCCCGAAATACGCCGCCTGGGCAGCGCCCTTCTCTCCAGCTGGACCCGAGCCGATGACGATCAAGTCGTAGTGCACAGTATTGGATAAGACGCCTTGCGCTGGGCTCTGCGCAAGGAAATTTCCCGCTGAGACTTCCGAGAGAGTCATCGTCGGCATGAGGCTTGCGTTCTTTTCAATCAGAAGCACCTCTGCTTAAGTCTCGCACATGTCTCGCTCGGCCACACTCGAACGCAAAACTTCCGAAACCGAAATCCGTCTCACCTTGAATCTCGACGGATCTGGAGTTTCCAAAATCTCCACCGGGATCGCGTTCTTCGACCACATGCTGACTCTCTTCGCGAAGCATGGGTTGATGGACCTGGAGTTGACCGCGAAGGGCGATATTGAAGTCGATTATCACCACACGGTCGAGGACACCGGCATCCTGCTTGGGCAGGCGATTGCGAAGGCTCTTGGTGACAAGGCCAGCATCCGGCGCTACGGATTTTTTTATGTGCCGATGGACGAGGCGCTCGTTCGTTCGGTGGTGGATTTGAGCGGGCGGCCATTTCTGGCTTACAACGCCCCGACCGATGTGCCCGCGATCGGGTCGGCGTTTTCATTTCAACTCGTCGAGGAGTTCCTGCGCGCGATTTCCGTGAATGCCGGAATGAATCTCCATGTCGATGTCCTTGCTGGTCGCGATGCCCACCACATGGCGGAGGGAATTTTCAAATCCCTCGCCCGCGCTCTTGACGAGGCCACAAGCACCGACCCGCGCGTTCAGGGAATTCCCAGCACCAAGGGCGTGCTGTGAGGTCACCGCTTCTTGGCGTCATCGACTACGGTAGCGGCAATCTTCGAAGCGTCTGCAAGGCCCTCGAAGCCTCGGGCGCCTCGCCTCGCCTGATCACCTCGGCATCCGAAATGTCCGGTCTCGATGCGATCGTCGTTCCCGGCGTCGGCGCCTTCGCGCACTGCGCGGAAAACCTCCGCGCCACCGGTTTGTGGGACCCTGTCCGCGAATGGGCCTTATCAGGCAAGCCCTACCTCGGAATTTGCCTCGGCTACCAACTCCTCTTCGAGTCCAGTGAGGAATCGCCGGGCGTCGAGGGGTTGGGAGTTCTTCGTGGCCGCGTCGTGCGTTTTGCCGCCGGCGATCTCAAGGTTCCCCACATGGGCTGGAATACGCTCGGGGAGACTCGCGGTCCGCTCTACAAGGGCTTTCCAGCCGAAGTCTCGATGTATTTTGTCCACTCATACTACCCGGTTCCTGCCGACGAGGAAATCCTCTCCGCCCAGTGCGAATATGGTGTTCCCTTTGCGGCCGGAGTCTCTCGCGGCGCGCTCCACGCCGTGCAATTTCACCCCGAGAAGAGCCAAACCGCAGGGCTCGCCTTGCTCCGCAATTTTCTTTCCACACTATGAATCTTCTTCCTGCCATCGACCTCATGGGCGGCGAGGTGGTCCGCCTCCGCCGCGGCCTCGCCACCGAAAAAACTGTCTATTCCTCTGACCCCGTCGCCTTCGCGAAAAAATGGGAAGACTCAGGCGCTGATTGGCTCCACCTCGTCGATCTTGACGCCGCCTTCTCCGGGGAACCCCGCAATCTCGATGCCGTGGAAAAAATCTGCGCCGCGGTGAACATCCCGTGTGAACTCGGTGGCGGAATGCGCGACGCCGACAAAATCCAATCCGCCATCGACGCCGGGGTTGACCGCGTGATCCTTGGCACCAAAGCCTGCCAATCCCCCGAGGCGATTGCCGACCTCTGCACCCGCTTCGGCGGCCAGCATCTCGCCGTTGGCATCGACGCCAACAATGGCCTTGTGGCGGTGAAAGGCTGGACCGAGACCACTTCTACAAAAGCCTCCGACCTCGCCCTCGCGGCGCAGAAAGCCGGCATCGGCACGATCATCTACACCGACATCGCTACGGACGGAATGCTCGAGGGACCGAATTTCACAGAGCTCGAAAAACTCCTCGCCCTGCTTGATTGCAACCTCATCGCAAGCGGCGGTGTTTCCTGCCCGGAAGACCTTGTGCGCCTCGCCGCCATGCCCCGCCTGCACGGCGCCATCATCGGTAAGGCGCTATACGACGGCCGCATCACCGGGAACCTCCGGCAAATCATCGGCTGACCGGGGCAAAGTCCCGCCCGTTTTTTTCTTTGGCAGGCCACCGGATTCGGTCTTCACTCCGCGCAAATGAAAATCGCCCAGGAATTCCGTGAATTCATCTCCCGTGGAAATGTCATCGACCTCGCCGTCGGCGTGATCATCGGCGCGGCCTTTGGAAAAATCGTCAACAGCCTTGTCGCCGAAGTCATCATGCCGCCAATCGGCGCGGCGATGAAAGGCGTCGATTTCAGCAGTCTCTTTCTTTCCCTCGACGGCAAAACCTACGAAACCCTCGCCGCCGCCAAGCAAGCCGGTGCACCTGTCATCGGCTACGGCGTGTTTTTCAATACGATCATCGAATTTCTGATCATTGCCGCCTGTGTCTTCCTGCTCGTGAAAGTCGTGAATCAAATCAAACGCGATCCCGCCCCCGCCCCAACCGCTCCCCCCGAGCCCACCCGCTCGGAAGTCCTCCTGGCCGAGATCCGCGACGCGCTGAAAAAGTAGTCCCATCCGCGTCTTGGCTGAGTGGAGGAATAGGGGATCGCACGGAGGCACGGGGACACGGAGGTGGGAGTTGTAGGATTTTGGTGATCATTGCGGGAGGAATTGGTTAAAAGAACGGCGCATACGCGTCTGAGGCTTGGGTCGTTTGCGGCGAAACAACCCTACCTTGGGTTTTCGATCCGCGGGGATTCGTGTGAATCGCGGTTCGCTCCCGAACGGCAGAGGACTGCCGTTGCTACAAAGTTCCCCTCTCCGTGGCTCAGTGCCTTCGTGAGAACCCCTGTTTTTAAAACGGCCGAGAAGGCCGTTCTACCCTCTTTGCGGCTTTGGGTCTTTGCGGGAGGAATTGGGATGGGGGAGACGGCGCATTCGCGCCTGAAGTTTGGGTCCGCTCGGCGAGCCGCCCCTACCTTGGGTTTTCTCTTCACGGTTCGCTCCCGAACGGCAGAGGACTGCCGTTGCTACATCAAATTTTCTTCGTGGCTTCGTGCCTTCGTGTGAGCCCCCTCATTGGAATCCGATAAAGATTCGGTTGTCATCCCCACGCGATGTAGTATGTAAAAGGCTTCTGTGGCGGGGTAGCCAAGTGGTAAGGCACGGCTCTGCAAAAGCTGTATTCGTCGGTTCGATTCCGACCCTCGCCTCCACTTCCCCGCAGAGCCCCTCCACCAAAGGCTCTGCAAGGTTCAAGGGTTCTTCAGACTGCTAAAAAAATAGGCCCAAACTGCTAAAAATCGGCCTTCAGTCCACCCATGTTTCCAGATGTTCTTCCGTGTCTCTTTTGAGAAATTCAGAGAGTGGCATGGTGTAAATATCCAGAATGTATTGGCGAAGGCGCCGGCCTGCTGGTGATAGGCCACGGGTCTGTTTCGTCATTCATAGCTTTTGAGTGCCGGCCACCTTCAGAATGGCGTTGTCTGCCGCCTGCATGGTGTTTGTAACCCATTCGCTCAGAGTGCCTTCTATTGCGCTGGCCGGCTGGCCTGTGAGCCGCACGGCCATTCGTTTGCCGAAGTCCCGAAGCGCCGTGGCAATGGCCTGCTGTGGCGCCGTGACGAGTTCCACGGCTTCCTGCCGGAAGAGAAGTTCACCTTTCAGCCGGCGTTGTTCCAGCCGCTCGTTCTCCAAGAGCAACTGAAGGCGCTCGATCTCCAGAAGGGTTTTCGTGAGCCGTGCCTGTCCGAGCGCCGTGTCTGGCGCCGTGGCGCCTTCCTTGGCTTCGGAGAGCATTTGCCGGATTCGCCGGCGGGTGAGTCCGAGTTCTTTTTCGAGTTCGTCCAAGTCGGCACGGCGTGGCCGGCCAACGGGTCTTTTTGGTGTGGTCATAGTTTATAAGCGGAAATCAAATTTATTGAACTCACATAAAAGCGGTGCCCGACCGGCCAACTTCCTTGGTGGAGTGGCTGAAAAGATTCCTTTGCCACCCGCCGGCCATGGAAACGAGAGACGGTGTTTTCGTGCCTTTCGTTTCCATGCCGGCGTGGTTTTCGTTTCCACGCCCGTTTCCATGTTGCCCGTAGAAGTGAGGGTTTCGTTTCCAGTTTTTGCGTTTCGTTTCCATTTTCGTTTCCTTTCGTTTCCCGTTTCCTGCCTATAGGCGCGAATCAGGAAACGAGCGTGTATTTCCTGCCGTCTGAAGCTAGCCAGCCGGCCTTCTGTGCGGCCTTCGCCATTTTGCTGACGGTGCCTTTTGAGACGCCCATTTCCGTGGCAATATCGCCGGCGGTATTCAGTCCGGCGTCCAGCCATTGCCGGAAGAGAGCGAGCTTGTCGGCTTCCTTGTGGCCTATGCGTGTGAGACCGTCCGGCCCTGTCTGGAATGTCCATTCCAGTGGCGCCTGTGGCTTCCCAGAGTTTCGTTCCTTGGTGAATCGGCTGATGAATCGCGCCTGCTTTTCGTTGCCGGCCTTGTCTTCGTCCACGGCGTCCAGCCGTAGCACCCAGAAGGCGGAGTCTTCGCGTTTGCTTGTGCCGCGCATTAGTCCATTGCGGCCAGAGTGGTGAATGAGAATCACGGCCACCTTGTGCCGCCGCATGGTGAGAAGCCAGCCCAGCACGGCTTCCCATGCGTCTGCGTCATTCTCAGCCATGCCGGAAGCCAGACACGAAAGATTGTCGAGAATCAGCACCCGCTGGCCGGTCTCCAGACAATAGTCCGTGAGTGCCTGCTGTGTCTCCCGTTCGGCGATATTCACAACCCTGCCGGAAAGGTGAAACAAGGCTTCGTGATTCAAAGTGGTGAAGTTCGGCCCTGCTTCCATGCCGGCCATGCGGCCCAGCATATCGTCCACGGCCATTTCACCGTCCACATAGCACACCGGCCAGCCACCATGAGCTTGCCACGGCCCAAGCCGGCGTCCATTGGCCACGGCTGTGGAAATAGCAAGAGAGAGCCAAGTTTTTCCAATTCCGCGTGGCGCAAAAATAAAACCAAGGTCTCCTTCTTTGAACCAGTCTCCCAGCACAAGGTTCCTTGGTGGAAGGCCAAGAGATTCCATGCCGGCGCTGTCTCGTGCGGCCATGCGCACGGCGTCCAGCATGGAAGTCTTCTTCAGTTCTTCCGGCGTGGCCGAAAGGTCAGGTTGTCGGACTGGCATATCAGAATCCCCCTTTCACAAAGTCGAAAGCTTCAGCCAGTGCCGCCGAGACTTCAGCTTCCGGAAGGTGGAAGATGTCATTCAGGTCGGCGCCTGCCTGTGCCGGCGTCCATATATCAACGGTGCCGCCGGCCTTTCATGGTGGCCACGGCGCCGAAGGGTGGCCGCATGGAAGCGCCAAGCATTCCACACACGGCCACGGTGTCGAGTAAGCCCAGCCGGTAAATGCCGGCGTATGCGGCCAGCACATCCGGCCCGCCTTCCACGAGCGCCACCGCTGGCCACCGTGTGTCGTGATAGTTTCCCACGGGAAGGGTGGCGATACTGCCCGCAAGGGTTTTCGCCTTCAGGTTCTCGCCAAGTGGCTGGCCGTCCAGTCGCCGCGCCTGCGCGTTCTTCCCGCAAGTGGAACGAATGATCCAGCACCGCACACCGTCCACGGTGGCCATGCGCAAGGTGCCGTCTATTGCGGCCCATTGCGGCCCTTCCACGGGAAGGCGTCGGAGTGCGGCCACGGCTTCCAGTTCCTCTTCTGTCGGTAGTTCCATGGCCGGCCATGCGGCCCGCTTCCGGCGTTTGTCGTCTGTGTCTTCCCGCACCGGTTCCGGCGCCAGCTTTGGCCGTGGCGCTGGCATACGGTATCCACCGGCCATTTCCACGAAGCGCCTGATGGCTTCCTGTGCCGGAATGTCGAGAGCCTTGGAGAGAAAGTCCACGGCGTCTCCGTGGTCGCCTGTGGCATGGTCTTTCCACTTCCGGCCTTGGTCATAGACGGAGAAGGAAGGGTTCCTGTCTTCCCGCCATGGTGAGTGGCAGGACAGCGCCGGCTTCTTCGATACTCATGGCTGGCCCTCCAAGAGTGCCAGCACTGCCGCCGAAGGAATGAGCGTGGCACCGCGTTTCTTGCCTTTCTCCCGAAGCCTAATGAGCGCCAGCCGCCCGTCTGCTTCGGCGCTGTAATACCAAGCACGGCTTAGGCCGAAGTGCGGGTCTCGCTGTCCGACTCGTGGAAGCCGGAAGGTTATTGGTAGTTCCTGAAGTTTCGGACTGCCGGTGTTTGCCGGTGTCCCTATTGCTTTTTGATGTGTGAGTAAGTTCACACTAGTTTATTGGTGTCAAAAAGGTGGTGCGTCCCCGCACCTGAATACGTATGGAAAGCGAAACAAATACGAAAAGAAAAGGAGTTGGTATGTCCTGCCGAGACCTTCAAGCCACTATTGGAATTAGCGGCTCTTCACGCCAGTTCCGCCGATATGTGAAAGCCGGCTTAATCCCTTCCAAGTGGGTGAAGAAAAATGCCAATGGCCATTTCACCTTCCACCCGCCGGCAAATACCAAGTGGGGAGCATTGCGCCAGCGGATAGAGCAATGGCGGAGCTTAAGGTTTCAGCGTGGGTGGAAAGTTCGTCCGAGAGCCAATGGAAAAATAAACCCGAAGGGTAAGGCGCGAGCTATAGTCACTATTCAAGGCATATCCATGAAGCTCAGCCTATGGTGTCGGAAAATGTGGCCTGAGATTCAAGAAATGGACGAAGCGTCTCTTCTTAAAATTCATGAATTGCTGGAAGACGCGGCCTTTATCTCGTCGTGGATAGAGGAGAAATACGGTGGTCTCGCTGAAGTAATGCGCCGAAAGGAAAAAGCTAAGCGTGAGCGTGGCCTTATTTGATAGACTCCACCGCTTCCCGAAGGATTCGCGTCTCGTGGTGAGTGTATCCACTCGCCACGGCGTCCGTGGTGTGGCCGGCCAGCTTCATTCTGAGTTCCTTTGAGACGCCGGCATTCGCCATGCTGGAAACGAAGCCATGCCCGAGAGAGTGGAAGGTTTTCGCCGTGAAGCGCCGGCGCTTGCCTTCCCTCTTCTCTTCTTCCATGCCGGTGTCCAGTCCAGCTTCCCGCACAATGTCGAGAAATTGCCGGCTGAGTCCTGAGCGTCCCGCGATAGACTGCCGCGCCAGAGACGGAGAGACTTTGCCGCCGGTGTCGCCGGCGATCTTCCCAAGGTGAGCCGCAAGCATAGGGTGGATCGGAAGGCTTTCCTGCTTTCCGGTCTTTTGAGCCTTGAAGGTGAGCATTCCCTTTTCAAATTCCACGGAGCGCCAGTCCAGCCGCACGGCGTCTCCAAGCCGTAAGCCGGCATAGAATCCGAGAAGGATCGTGGTCTTCCATTCCTTCGGCGCCGACTGCACGAGCAAGGTGACTTCCTGCACGGTGAAGGGTTCACGCACCTGAGCTTCACCTGTTGGGAAGTCCACGGCTTCGCAAGGGTTCGTGGAAATCATTCCCTGACGCCGCGCACGGTTGAAAGCCGTCCTGATAATTTTCAGGTCGTCCTTCACTGTCGTGATACCGACTTCTTTCAGCCGTGAGTTCCGAAAGGTCTCAATGTCTCTTGAGCCAATCGCCGAAAGGGTGAGAGACGCCCGCTTGTCGAGTCCGGCCACAAACAAGTTCACCGTGGTGCGGTATCTCAGGAAGGTGTCACGAGCCGCGCCGACTTTCTTTCCGGCCAGCCAGTTCGTGAAGAAGTCCTGCACGGTCTCGCCGGAGATTGCCGCTTCGGTGCCAGAAGCCTTCAAGACACGGTTCACATAGTCCCGCGCCGTGGCTTCAGAGAGAGCGCCGGCTTTTGCCGTCTGGATAAGTTTCAGGCCAGCTTCCAGCAATTCGCCGGAATCTTCAGCCGGCACGGTGTCTCCCGCCTTTGGCGCTGTCTGCTTCGCTAAAGTCTCCAGCCGCGCACACACGGCCAGAGCTTCCGCCTTGTCCGTGGTTTTAGTGGAAACGAGACGCCACTTGCCGTTGGAGTCCCTGAAGGAGCAATGCCATTTTTGAGAGCCAGACCGCTGATGAATGGAAGCCATTCCGCTATACTGCTAAAAGGACTGCTAAAATCAATGATGTTTCTCAAAGTTTGATTTTGTTCATATTCAGCAACTTAGAAATTTGATAAGTCACGGAATGGCCATGCGGGTTCGATTCCCGCTACCCGCTCCATTTTTCCTCCGACTGCTACTTTCTGACGACCGTCACTGGCAGCGTTTTTCTGCCCCACTTGAGCCCATCACTGTGCGATTTGTGGAATAAATCGATACGGCTTGGTCCTTTGATC
Source organism: uncultured Spartobacteria bacterium (assembly GCA_937919825.1). GTDB lineage: Bacteria > Verrucomicrobiota > Verrucomicrobiia > Chthoniobacterales > Terrimicrobiaceae > UBA967. The sequence continues at coordinate 113,192 of CALFPA010000131.1, forward strand.
GCACCGCCTCGGTCCTCCACAACCCCCCAACCCCAGCCCGGCACATGCATTCGTGTTCCAAAAGGATGGTATCGGGTATCAGCGGCGATGGTGCCATCGCGGGAGGGAATATTCCATGGGAGTAGCACCTTAAACGGAATCGCCCACGGACGTTGGAGGCTATCGGCAGTAAAGAGACCAGCGTGTGGTTCGCGAGGCCTCGTGCCAGAGGCGGTCTTGCCGGTGTAAGTTTTCCCACGCCGGTTTCCTTTGCTGACATACCTGTTCCAAACATCCAGCTTTAGGAACTTCCAACTCCCCCGCTCCCAATCACAACAAGACCCGCACCCGCAATAGGCAGTAGCTGTGATTCGAACTTCCCTCGACGTCGCGCAGCCAACAAACCAAAGACAGAAAAAAGCACCCGCCAGCATGCCTAGGCTGAACCGAATGGAAACGGATTTACTCATACATATGATCCTACGACCCTCGTTATTTCTTCAGAAACTCCCGAAATCGGCAAGCATTCAACTAGAAAAGCGGACAATCAGTCGATACATCGTCAATCGTTGCGTTGATGAAACCGCTCGCGAAATGGCCGATGCTGTCGATTTATATGGCCTTGCTCTGAAGAGCGCCTATGGGGGCGCATCTCTGCATTAGCTGAATCGTCGTATTTTGCTTTCTCATTACGAGTGCTCTCAACACTCGAAAGCACTGCTTCACCCAATTGCCGAGGATCAAGAAAAAGGATGCTGATTGAGCCCGTTGTCCCAGCTCCGCCTCCGACTGCTAGGCGTAACAAATTCCCATAACCGCCAGAGCCGATTAACCCCAGGGAACGTCCAAATCGTCCACCTTCCGGCAAATTCAGCTCAAAACCTGCATCCTCACCGATAAATTTCCGTGCAGCTTTTAACGAACCATCGGGGTTCAGTAACATCACAATAAGAGCCCCTGTGTCTTCGCCAGCATCATCATCCCGATTAGCACCCGTCACCAAATCTCCAACCCCATCACCATCGAGATCCCCCACGCCAACCACTGCGTGCCCTAAGTTGTCTTCGGGATCGAGAGGCAGGGAAAAACCCGGCGAGCCATTGCCTAAGCGGGCTTTATCGATCACCGACAACTTCCTGTCCAACAGCAATACCCAAACTGCTCCGCGCCCTTCATCAGTCCCAAAAGCACCAACAGCCAAATCCGAAACACCATTCCCGTCCAAGTCCCCTAGGACTGAAACATCGCGACCACCGAAACGATCTCCATCGTTTAGCACGTCACCAAGCCCACCTGAAACGGATGAAATTCTCTGCCGCCTGGAAACAGAGCCATTGGGGTTTATACTATAAATTTCGATTGCTCCTTGCCTTGACCCTCCATCATCAGCCTCAGGAAAGCATGCGGCGACCTCCACCCGACCATCTTTGTCCAAGTCGCCAAGGGAAGCCAAACCGAAGCCCGGCACACCCTGAGTTGTGTTTTTCAAAAGGACAGAGCCATCTTTATTTAGGAACACCACGTGTAACGCTCCCACTCCACGCCTTCCTCCGGCGCGTGCCTGAGTCATAGCAAGGTCCGGCACTCCATCTCCATTTACATCTCCAATGCCAGCCACGCCGTATCCAAGAAATGTCGATTGAACACCTTCCAAAAACTCATTTCCGAAACCACCTTCGAGAGCTGACAGCTTCTGCTGTTTCTTAATGGTTCCATCGCTATTCAAAAACAACACATACGCCGCACCAGCATCTTCCGCTCCGTCATCATCGGACCTTGTCCCAGCCACAAGATCGATAACTCCATCCCCATCGACATCCCCGAGCCCGGCAAGGTCCCTGCCAAAACGATCCCCTCGATCTAGTGCCTTTTCCATGGCAGGCGACATTGCGTCCAATACCTCAACTCCTACAAGTGGGCCGGCTGCGATTGATGGAAGAAACCGAAAATGCAGAATCACACAAATAATGCATATGAAATATCTGAGCATGGATGAGGGATGGATGGAAGCCATTCCGCTATACTGCTAAAAGGACTGCTAAAATCAATGATGTTTTTCAAAGTTTTCCTATTTTGATTTTAAGCATTTTATAAAAGTGCAAGGGTGCGGAATGGCTTCGTCTGTTCGATTCCGACCCTCGCCTCCACTTCATGAATCCAAAATTGGAAATTTCGAAGCAAGCACCCCCCGTGTTTGGGTTATCAGTTCATCTTACGGATGAGAGATCGCCGAGAAAAACGACGGGGATTTTTTGTCTCGTTTCGTGAATCTTACATTTTCAACCCTTGTGAAAAGTCGCCTCCTGCTTTGCCCGAGATCATGGTCGGGAGCATTTGGAATTATTTTAGGGTCTTGCCCAGTTTAGAGGGGGAAATGGCGGGTTTGTTTAAGGAGAATTGAAT